>NCDW01000103.1 GCA_002280395.1 Flavobacteriales bacterium 32-35-8 | reverse complement strand
GGAAGTAACAAGTTTTAATAACACATCCATATCATTAAAAAGCACGACCAATGCTGCCATAACACTGGTTTTGACCCAAATTTAGTATTTATTTAATTTCAGGTAGGTTGGTTTGGTTGCCAACTTGTTTTGGTGGAGCAGCTGTTGGGATTCCAGCAGCTGCTTATTTTAAAATAAAAATAACATGAAGAAAATATTAAAAATAGTATGTATCATATTCATTTTAGCGGCCTGCTCAAAAGATGACGATTTAAAAACGGTTGATGAAACCATTAATAAATCCGAAAACCAAAAAGCAACTGGAAGTTCCTCAAATGATTTACTATCCGATGACACTTTTAAAAGTTTGGTCATTGAATTGGTGTATGTTGAAGGCTTAAAACCATCTCAAAACACTATCGACAATTTTGTTTCTTTTTTAAACGCCAGAACTTTTAAGCCTAATGGTATTGTCGTAGAAACCAGAGCCATTGCTTCCCCAGGAAAAACATCTTATACAAATCAAGACATTATGGCTATTGAAGATACCAACCGAACGAAATATAACACTACCAATCAAATAGCTGTTTGGGCCCTTTTTATTGATGGTGCCTCTGCCAATACCACAAATTCTGGTACCGTTTTAGGAACGGCTTACAGAAATACATCCTTTGTGATTTTTGAAGAAACCATTCAAGATTTAAGCAACAGTGCTTTTGAACCCAACAGAAGTGTTTTAGAAACCACGGTAATCACGCACGAATTCGGGCATTTACTTGGTCTGACTAATCTAGGTTCCAATATGGTTGAAAATCATGAAGATCCAGAACACGCCAAACATTGCAACGTTGAAAATTGTTTGATGTATTGGGCCGCAGAAAACGGTTCGGGATTATCAAATTTAATGGGTTCAAGCACGGCACCACAACTTGACGCAAAATGTATTGCCGATTTACAAGCAAACGGCGGAAAATAAAAATCATTTAACTATTAAAAACCCAAGACAATGAAAACGATTTTAAAATTCTTATTTATTCTAAGTGCAATGCTAACAATTCAAGCTCAAGCACAACAATCCAATTCAGGTATTAAAGGTGGTTATAATTTAGCCGCGGTAAGTTTTGATGGAGATACTGAAACCGCACAAAGACACGGATTTCATATCGGTTTATATGGTGAATCATTTATATCGGAAAGCACATCTTTACAAATCGAAGTTTTATATTCCCAACAAGGTTACGAATTACGGGATGACAGCGGAACATTCACCCAAAAATTGGATTACATAAATGTGCCCTTGTTACTAAAATTATATCCCGATGAAAACTTCTTTTTAGAAGTTGGTCCGCAAGTAGGATTGGCCATTTCCCATAAGGAAGAATTTGACAGTAGCTTTAATCTATTTGACACATCACAAGAATTTGAACCGGACAACTTTGATTGGGGCCTTAATCTAGGTGCTGGTTTTAAAACAGGTTCAGGAGTCAGTTTAGGGGTTCGCTATCACCTTGGGCTAGGAAGCGTGTATGATGAAGGCCATCCTAAAAACAGGGTTTGGTTATTTTCTCTAGGCTTTGATTTTTAATCAAAAAATTAAATAAACTCCAAAAACAGGTAGGGTAAAACACATTTAAAGTGTCTTAATATTGAAAAACCATTAAAATTTAAAGTTATGAAAACTATAAAAACAATCGTATTTGTTATCGTATTAAGTTTTTCATTTATAACAAATGCCCAGGACAAAGACATCTCAAATGAATCAACCGTTGATAAAAAATCCTATTATCAAAAAAGAGCTGAAGAAGACGCCAAATATGAACAACAGTTTAGTTCAAAAAATAAAGCAGAAGAAGAAACGTTTTGGGAAGAACAAAAAAACTATGAAAACGATTTAAAAAGAAAAGACAAGAAAGCCTACAAAGCCTACATGAAAGGCAAAAAAGATGCTTACGCTCATCATTACGAGCATTGTAACCATCATTGCCATCATAGTGATTATTACTATCGCCATGCCTCATTTTACTACCATGGCTACCATAATTACTATTATGACCGATACCCAAGACGCAGCAGTAGCATTGGCACAAATGTTAGAATTAATACACTCAGTGTCAGGCTTGGTTTGTTTTAGAACCGGTTTGGTTGGTGAAAAAGCTTCTTTTAGAAGCTTTTTTGTTTGCTTACTATTGTAAGTCATGATCCTGAATAGGGTGTGTTTATGAAGAAAATCAAACACCTTTGTGTTTGATTTTCTTGGTCGGGGTGGCAGGAAGCACATCCCAAACATATATTTTTAATAATCAAATAGTTACATTTTAATTAACAACTTGGTAACCGAAAAAGTAACTTATTTAATATGAACTTTTGTTTTGTTTTGCCCTTACTTTAAGAGCGGTGCAAATATAATTTAGTATTATTTATAAAACAAGTTAAATTAATATGAATTAGATGAAATTACCTTTGAAACAATTTACTCAGAGAAATTTCAACTCTATTTTTTCTTATCTGTAAGGCTTTTTCGCATACTTTCTTTTAAAATAGTCATTCATTTCTGTTCTTAAAGCAAATCTGTTGGCATTTAAATAAGGCATCCATTTGGTTTCAATTATATCTCTCTTTATTGAATTAGTATGATTTAAAATGTTATAACTTGATTGGGTCAACATTGAACTTTCATTTTCAAAACCTTCAATACCTGCTTGTCCAAAAATATTGCTCATTCCAATGTACTTTTTTAAGTCTGTTGATGGCATAAATTTCACAAATTCATCATTTGGAGCGATTGTGTTATAAACACTACCTACACTAAGCCCTCTATATTTTTCCCAATTGAAATTTTTATTTAAAATAGACCCTGTTAAAACTACACTATTAAATGTAACTGGAGGACACTCTTCATTATCAAAGCCCTCCAAATAAGCTCCAATTATATAAGTTCCAAACGAATGAGCAATTATCGATATCTCTCCTTCAAATCTACGCTGTAAATCATATATCCACTCTCTAAAATCATCAACTAATTTTCTCCTTTTGCCTGGTCTAAATAGTAAATCTGGTTCATTCGTCTCATAGGTATAAGGGGCAAATACCCAATCATCCCCACTAGCTATTGGAGCAATTTCATTATTCCATTGACCTTGACTATAAATTCCGTGAACAGTTACAATGATTCCTTTTTTTTCCTTTAAATCAACAAGACTTCTATCATTATAAACTCTTTTGATTATCTCAAAATCTTCTTCATTTGGATAATGTCTTATTTCCCAAGTTTTATTTCTGTCGTATAAATCAATTTGAATTAATCCAATGTCTTTTGAGCCATATCTGCAATTTGAAAATAATTTTATGTATGAATCAATAATTTTAGGGCTTTCCAATGAAGCAAATAGAATATCAAATTTCAAGCCTTTAATATTTACCTTATCTGTATTGTTTGGAATGTATCTATCTTCTTGAAAAACTATTACACAATCTAAATCTTTTGGGTTTTTATTCGCAGTTATAAAAGAACCACCAATAAATATTTCTACTGCACCTCTTTCTTTTGCATAATCTAAAATGTCACTTATCGGTTTTTCAGAATCTTTCCTAATTTCTCCATCACAAAAACGAGTTATAAATTCTATGCCCGAACATAGATGAATTCCTGTTGGCAATTTCCCTTCGTTTGTAAAATTAGGTATTTTCATAATTGCATAATTGTATTTATTCTTACATTTTAAGGTTTGTTTAAGAATATTAATTTTATACTCTTAAGTTTGTGTCATTATTAAATATAATATCTAAAAGGTAAAGCTGGTCTTAAATCATCAATCTTTCCAGCAGTAAGAATTTCTCCAATCAAATTTGCAAATTTCAATGTAACTGGCAATCCATCACCGTATTTACAGGTATTGTAATTTAATTTTGTTAATGCTAATATATCCGCACAAACTGTTTCTATTTTAATATTTCCTTTACCTCGAACCAATTTTATTGTCAAAGGATTTGGTGTTTCCATCCCCAATGGTTGTTGTATCCTCGGGATAAAGCCTTTAGTCCATAAATATGCATTATTTTTATTTTTAACATACAAGCTTCCCCGAAGGATTGGAAAATTTTTATCACGATATAGCTTAAAAACTTTTTCATCTTTTATAGTTACACCGACAAGAGAAATATTATGATTTTCAATCGCTTGACAAAATCCATCCCATTCCTCATTCTCATATTGTGTCTTACCATGAATGAAAATCTCTTTGGGTAAGTTCTTGTCATTTGAATTGGCGAATGCTTGTAATGCTTTTGTTAAAAGATCAAAAGCAGCATCTTTTGTTAAGTGATATTCTTTTGTATCTTCATTATACCAAGGTCCGACAGCTCCCTTAAAAACCATTCCATCTCCACTATCTAAAAACATTTGAGCAGCGCAACATGCATATTTACTACTTAATTGTCTTTCATCTATTTTAAATACTAAGCCTATATAACAAACATTTTTTCTTATAGTCCCCAATTTCCAAGGTAATCCACCTATTTTATAGTAAACCGAGGTAGCAATATTCCATGCAATATCTGTTTCCATAGTAGATAAATCCCTTTTGGGCTTCCCATTTTTGTTTAAATATGGATATTCATTATATGCGATTGTAGACTCTCTTATTATTTGTGTAAGAACTTCGTGTTTCAGCAATTTTAATTTCAGCTGATTATGAAAATGGTTATCGTAGTCATAAGATTCTTTTAATGTCACATAGTCAGGGTCAATATCATCAAACAAACCTATGTTTGTACGCGCATACTTATCCCTTATACCAATTTTAATTGTATCTGTTGCTGATTTTGACTTTATACGACCATATAAATAGACATCGTCTGGGATTACTACAAACCAAAGGTTTACAGGAGGTCTATCGTCATCATGCTTGCAATCAACCAAACTATTTACGTATAAATCAACCATATTTGCAACTCTTACATGCTTGTCTGAATACCTATAATATAGCTTTAATGTATCTTCGTCAACTTCTAACTCAATAGTTGAATTTAAGTTAATTGTTACTCCAAAAATTGATTCAAAACCAGGATATATTGGTTTTGAAACGTCATTTTTTAATGGAAATATTGGTTTCATAAACTTATCAATCCAACTTCTCATTCTTTTAATTCCTACAGGAGTCCCAATTATACCAATTGTAAAATTATTTAACTTGTTTTGGTTAAATGGGCCAAATAGCGAAAGCCCATCACGAGGGTCAATTACTTTTTGATTGTGGTTAAACAATAAAAAAGGTTCTTTTATGTGGTGTAGTTTAGGCATTATCAGTCGCGTTATCAATTTCTTGATAGTATTCTTCTTCATCAAGATAACTATCAATTGGCATTAATCGTTTTTCGTCATTCGGTTCTTCATAACCAAAATCAGCATTAAAAAGTATTGGAGTTGTTGAAAATTCTATTATTTCTGATTCTGCAACAATTACGGACATTTTAGAATTGTCATTGTTCGAAAGTGCGGATAAAAAGGCTAAAAGCTGATTGCGCCATTCCTTATTGAACATAGTTTTTCCTTTCCGTCTTCTGGCAATATGCATTTTTTTATTATCGTCCCATGCACTTTTACCATCTGAAGTAAAAATAATATGATTTTTTATACTTATGCAAAACTCAGGAGCTAGTAATGTTTTAAAACTAATGGCAAAATGCCAGAAATCATCATAATATTTACCTGTTACACCAATATTGTGCTTTTTTAAACCAACATTAAAAGAACCTTTCACTTTATCATTGTCGTTATGTTCAAAATAATAACATTTTGAATTTGACAATTCATACTCTTGTAATTCCAAGCTTTGTAAATACATGTCAAAACATGTGTTCACAAGCCGTACGAGTAATCTTCTAAAGTCATGGTAGGTCGGAAAATCATTATCTTCATACCAGTTGAACGCATCAATTGTATTTTTTTGAATTATCTCAATCGGAGTTAATTCAAAACCTTTATCCATTAAATAATAATCAAGGCTTTTTTGAAATGAAACAATTATATTACCATGTCTATAGGCTGGATAAACCATGTTGTTTTTTAAAACTTCTTTTGCTTGTTTTTCATTATGGAATTTATAGAAAAAAATAATTAAAGGCAATCTTGGTATATTAATCCAATTAGAATAAAAAGTATCATTATATTTTTTGTCAACCCCAGACCAATTTGTATAAACATTTTCATACCAGTCTGATAAAGGTGTTGACTTTTCATTGTTTTTAGGAACATTATCGTTCACAAGCTTTTTAAGAAGTCTCTTTAAACCTGTTGCCCAATTATTTTCAAAAATGACAATGTTCCTTCTATTAAGCCCTATTCTGGCATTGAAAGGAGCCTTGTCAATTTTAACAGGTATAATAAAATCAGCTATTTTGAATTGCTTCTCAATGCTTTTACATTGTTCCCACTCGTCTAGAACTCCTGCCTTTTCGAATGTTGCTTCTGAAACTACAAGAATGTATTTAATTGTTTGCTTCTCCAGAAAATCTTGTAAACTTTTCCAATAGTCAGCTTCACCACCAATTAGAAAAGATAAATCGCATTCACATTTATAACCTTCACCTATTAGCTTGGACTGTAGCCATAATGTAAATTCATTGTCCTCTGGTGTGGCATGTCCAATAAATATTGTGTCTCTATTACTCAATTTTCATATTTTAATTAACTGTTGAATATACAGTGATGTTCTTTTTGCATAACCTACAAAGTTTACATATAAAAGTTTTAAGTTTGTTTCCGAGGATTCTCTGAAAGAAAATCAGTATCTAGTAAACAGCGACTGACTTTAATATATTTAAAAATTATGATTTTTATATATTTTGTTCTTCTGTCAATGATATCTATTTTTTTATTTTATTTTCTAAAGAATCAATTAATTCAGAGACTTCATTACTTTTTATTTTATAATCTTGAGTAATTTGCTCTTGACTTTTATTAGAAAGAAAAAACAGTTTAGAGGAAATCTCAATTAATAAATTTAAAGTACTTGAATCATTTTTAATCTCATTTTCCCTTTTCCATCTATCAATAGATTTTGTGGATAATCCAACAAGGGGAAATTTAAAAGAATTATCATTGATCATCTTTATTACCTTTCTTTGTGCATCAATTCTATTTAAAAATTCATTCATTTTACTACTGACTTGTTTAAAAGATTAATAAACCAATTGTCAATTAAATATAATTCTGTGATTATTTCATTCAATTCTTGCTGAGAAACTACTTTTCCTAAACCTCTAGTGGATAAAATTCTTGATTGCTCTAATAATTCGAAACTAGATTTAGAAATACGGATTGAATCTTCTCCTAAGTGAAGAGCTGATCTTCGTGAAAAGTTAAGCCAATTGAGTATTCCAAGTGAATAACAGGTTGCAAAATTTCTAATAGCTAAAAATATCATTGAAAGTTCAAAATCTGTGGAGTTTGTTGAATTTAGGAGAGATTGCTTTGAAGTCTGATATAAATCAGCAAATTTATTTAAATCAGTTTTTAGATTTTGATATGATTTTGGTTTACCTAAATCCTTCATAAGATTTTTCCCATTTGTAGAAAATATCAGTTTTGATTCAGAAAAAAGATGCCATGAAAAAGGGTTTCCTTCTTTCCAAATTTCTTCAATACGTCTACGGTTGTAAAT
>NCDW01000001.1 GCA_002280395.1 Flavobacteriales bacterium 32-35-8 | reverse complement strand
TATCATCAACGCTTCTTTTTTTTGTGTCCGAAGCAATTAATAGACGGGCTTTTAAGTTGTTTCCACTCACTTCAATATCCGATAATTTTAATTTTGAAAAAGGCAATCCTTCTGATGTTATTTTAGAACTTATAAAGTTTAATTTGCTTTCAACGTCTCTTATGGGTAAAATAAAATACGCATCATTTACACGGTTTGAAACTAAGTTGATTATTGACTTATCCAATAAATCTTTATCGTAATATATATGTATGGTATGGTGTCTTTTTTTTAAGTGAATTTTAGCTAAAAAACTAGAGTCGTTTATTTTGGTTACATCGCCTAATTTGTTTTCAATATAGCCAATCTTTAAAAGAGCTTTATGAATGGAATCCAGTTCAGATGAAATAGATAGGTAATTCTTGTGCGTTTTTAAGTAATTTAAAGAATCTATCACTTGATTTTCAATATCTGAATCACCACTAACAGCTAGTTTTAAATTTTGACTAAAAACCTTTGATGAAAAAAGTATATATATAATAAGGAGTAAAAAGTGGATTCTCTTCACGGTGGAAATTAGATATATTAATATGTAAATCTAACAGAAAAACAACAGTAATAATATAATGAGGATTATTATTTTTAAAATCTATTGAAAATTAATCTTTTAACATTTGAATAATACATTTTTATTTTTACCTTTGCAGCCCTCTTAAATGAGGATTTTAAAATTTATATAGAATATATATGCCAACAATTTCACAATTAGTACGAATAGGAAGAGCCAAAATAACCAAGAAGAGTAAATCGGCTGCTTTAGATTCGTGTCCACAAAGACGTGGGGTTTGTACGCGTGTTTACACTACAACACCTAAAAAACCTAACTCTGCAATGCGTAAAGTAGCAAGGGTAAGGTTAACAAATGGTAATGAGGTGAATGCATACATCCCAGGTGAAGGACACAATCTACAAGAGCACTCGATAGTATTGGTTAGAGGTGGAAGAGTAAAAGACTTACCAGGAGTTAGGTATCATATCGTTCGTGGCGCCTTAGACACCGCTGGTGTTGCAGGTAGAACACAACGTAGATCTAAGTATGGGGCGAAACGCCCTAAACCAGGACAGGTAGCTGCCGCTCCAACAAAAGGTAAGAAAAAGTAATTAAAACTTTTAACAAGAAGACATGAGAAAAAGACAAGCGAAAAAAAGACCGCTTTTGCCAGATCCGCGATTTAATGATCAGTTAGTGACACGTTTCGTTAACATGATGATGTGGGATGGTAAGAAATCTGTTGCCTTTAAAGTGTTTTATGATGCTATTGACATTGTAGAAGCTAAAAAAGGAGATGCAGAGAAAACAGCGTTAGATACTTGGAAAGATGCTCTATCAAACGTAATGCCTCACGTAGAAGTACGTAGTCGTCGTGTTGGTGGTGCTACATTTCAAATACCAATGCAAATTAGACCAGACCGTAAAGTTTCTACAGCAATGAAATGGCTTATCAGCTATTCAAGAAAAAGAAACGAGAAATCTATGGCGCAGCGTTTAGCTTCAGAAATTATAGCTGCGGCTAAAGAAGAAGGAGCTGCTGTTAAAAAACGAGTAGACACTCATAAAATGGCAGAAGCTAATAAAGCATTCTCTCACTTTAGATTTTAATAGAACATGGCAAGAGATTTAAAATATACAAGAAATATAGGTATTGCTGCGCACATTGATGCTGGTAAAACCACAACTACTGAGCGTATTCTTTATTATACAGGAGTTTCACATAAATTAGGTGAAGTACATGATGGTGCTGCAACTATGGACTGGATGGAGCAAGAGCAAGAACGTGGGATTACCATCACTTCTGCTGCTACAACTTGTGAGTGGACTTTTCCAAGAGAAAATGGTGAGCCAACGGCTGATTCCATGTCTTATCATTTTAATATTATTGATACCCCAGGTCACGTTGATTTTACGGTTGAAGTAAACCGTTCATTACGTGTACTTGATGGATTGGTGTTTTTATTTAGTGCGGTTGATGGTGTTGAGCCACAATCTGAAACTAACTGGAGATTAGCTGATAACTATAAAGTGCCACGTATTGGTTTCGTAAACAAAATGGACCGTCAAGGTGCTAATTTTATGGAAGTTTGTCAACAAGTAAAAGATATGTTGAAATCTAATGCAGTACCAATCGTTTTGAACATTGGTGACGAAATAGATTTTAAAGGTGTTGTAGACTTAGTAAAAAACAGAGCTATTGTTTGGCATGACGAAACTCAAGGGTCCACTTTTGATGTTATCGAAATTCCAGAAGATCTTAAAGCTGAAGCAAAGTTACTTCGTGGTAAACTTATTGAAGAAGTTGCTGCTTATGATGAAAATTTGCTTGAAAAATATATGGAAGATGAAGATTCTATTACAGAAGACGAAGTGCATGCTGCGCTTAGAGCTGCTGTGATGGATATGTCAATCATCCCAATGGTTTGTGGTTCTTCATTTAAAAATAAAGGTGTACAATTCTTATTAGACGCTGTATGTCGTTACCTGCCTTCTCCAATGGATAAAGAAGGTATTGTAGGGGTTAATCCTGATACAGATAAAGAGGAAGTGCGTAAGCCAAGTGTAAATGAGCCATTTGCGGCATTAGCATTTAAAATTGCTACTGACCCTTATGTTGGTCGTTTAGCATTCTTCCGTGCATATTCTGGCCGTTTAGACGCAGGTTCTTATGTATTAAATAACCGTTCAGGTAATAAAGAACGTATTTCTAGAATTTACCAAATGCATGCTAATAAACAAAATGCCATCGATTATATCGAAGCAGGTGATATTGGTGCGGCAGTTGGTTTTAAAGATATAAAAACAGGGGATACGCTTTCTGCAGAAAAACATCCAATAGTTTTAGAAAGTATGAATTTCCCTGATCCAGTAATTGGTATAGCCGTAGAGCCTAAAACTAAAGCTGACGTTGATAAATTAGGAATGTCTTTGGCTAAGTTAGCTGAGGAAGATCCAACTTTTACAGTACGTACAGATGAGGCTTCTGGACAAACCATTATTTCTGGAATGGGTGAGCTTCACCTAGATATTATTGTTGATCGTTTACGTCGCGAATTTAAAGTAGAAGTAAACCAAGGACAACCACAAGTAGAATATAAAGAAGCGATTACTAAAGTTGCACAGCACAGAGAGGTTTACAAAAAGCAATCTGGTGGACGTGGTAAATTTGCTGATATTGTATTTACGCTTGGGCCTGCAGATGAAGGGAAAACTGGTCTAGAGTTCATTTCTGAAATCAAAGGTGGTAACGTTCCTAAAGAATATGTGCCTTCTATTGAGAAAGGATTCAGAATGGCCATGCAAAATGGACCGTTAGCGGGCTATGAAGTAGATGCTATGAAAGTAACATTACTTGATGGATCTTACCATGACGTGGATTCTGATGCATTGTCATTCGAATTAGCTGCTAAATTAGGGTTTAAAGCTGCTGCAAAAGCTGCAAAAGCTGTAATCATGGAGCCAATTATGAAACTAGAGGTAATTACTCCAGAAGAAAATATGGGTGATATTGTTGGGGATTTGAATAGACGTCGTGGACAAGTAAATGATATGGGTGATAGAGCTGGAGCTAAAACGGTAAAAGCAACTGTGCCATTATCTGAAATGTTTGGTTATGTAACCACATTAAGAACATTATCATCTGGTCGTGCAACATCAACTATGGAATTTTCACATTATGCTGAAACTCCTTCAAATATATCTGAGGCAGTTATTAAAGCAGCAAAAGGCGTTGAAGCTTAAAATTTAAGAAAATGAGTCAAAAAATCAGAATAAAGTTAAAGTCTTACGATCACAATTTAGTAGATAAGTCTGCCGACAAGATTGTAAAAACAGTAAAAAGTACAGGTGCTGTTGTAACTGGACCAATTCCATTACCAACTCACAAGAAAATTTTCACTGTATTGCGTTCTCCGCACGTCAATAAAAAGGCAAGAGAGCAATTTCAATTAAGTTCATACAAGAGATTACTTGATATTTACTCTTCGTCTTCAAAAACAATTGATGCTTTAATGAAACTTGAATTGCCAAGTGGGGTTGAAGTAGAGATTAAAGTATAGTGTCATTCCTGTGAAGGCAGGAATTTCATGATAAGAAACTAAAGTTTCACACATGTCCTAAGCTGCGAGCGAAGGAAAAACGGTAAAATACATTTCAGGGACGAAAGGTATTTTGTCCCTGAATTTTTTAAAAGACAATTCGCGAATTGTTTATGAATATTAAAGAAATGACAAGTCGCGACTTGTCAGTAACAACAAATAAATAATAATTATGTCTGGGTTAATTGGAAAAAAAATCGGTATGACCAGCATCTTCGATGAAAATGGAAAAAACATTCCATGCACAGTAATCGAAGCTGGGCCATGTATCGTTACCCAAGTCAGAACCGAAGAAGTTGACGGCTACAAAGCCATTCAGCTTGGTTTCGATGACGCGACAGAAAAAAGCGCTACTAAAGCTGACTTAGGTCATGCTAAAAAAGCAGGGACTTCTGTGAAACGCAAAATCGTAGAATTCAAAGGTTTTGATGCGGAGTACAAATTAGGTGATGCTATCACAGTTGAACATTTTGCTGAAGGCGAATTTGTTGATATCTCTGGTGTATCGAAAGGAAAAGGATTTCAAGGTGTTGTTAAACGTCATGGTTTTGGTGGTGTAGGTCAATCTACTCACGGTCAACATAACCGTTTAAGAGCCCCTGGTTCTGTTGGAGCTGCTTCATATCCTGCTAGAGTTTTTAAAGGAATTCGCATGGCAGGTAGAATGGGTGGAGATTCTGTAAAAGTTGAAAATTTAAGAGTTTTAAAAGTGGTTGCTGATAAGAACCTACTTGTTGTTAAAGGTTGTGTGCCTGGGCATAAAAATTCTTATGTAATTATTAGAAAATAATGAAAGTAGCAGTTTTAGATATAAACGGAAAAGATACAGGTAGAAAGGCAGACCTTTCTAAAGATGTATTTGCTATTGAGCCTAATAATCATGCAGTTTATTTGGATGTTAAACAATATTTGGCAAACCAAAGACAAGGAACTCACAAATCGAAAGAAAGAGCTGAAGTTTCTGGAAGTACACGCAAGATTAAAAAACAAAAAGGCACAGGTACTGCTAGAGCAGGAAGTATCAAATCTGGAGTTTTTGTAGGTGGTGGTCGTATGTTTGGTCCTAGACCAAGAAATTACAGCTTCAAGCTTAATAAAAATGTAAAGCGTTTGGCACGTAAATCTGCTTTAAGTATTAAAGCTAGCGAGCAGTCTATTTTAGTTTTGGAAGATTTTAGTTTTGACACAGTGAAAACTAAGAATTTTACAGCTATTTTAAAGGCTCTAAACATAGAAAACAAAAAATCTCTCTTTGTGTTGGGTGGGTCAAATAATAATGTATATTTGTCATCGCGCAATTTGAAAAGCTCAGAGGTTGTAACTAACTCAGAATTAAATACTTACAAGATTTTAAATGCAAATCAAATAGTGTTTTTGGAAGGAGCTTTAGAAGGAATTGAATCAAATTTAAGTAAATAGAAACCATGAATATCTTAATTAAACCTATAATCACAGAAAAAGCGACAGCTAATAGCGAGTTAAGAAACTGCTATACTTTCGAAGTGAATACTAAGGCGAACAAGATAGAAATAAAAAAAGCGGTTGAGGCTGCTTATGGTGTTTCTGTTGAAAAAGTTCGTACAATGAATGTCCGTCCAGATAGAAGAACCCGTTTCACAAAAACAGGTATTCAACATGGTAAAACAAATGCTGTTAAAAAAGCACTTGTACAACTGGCGGAAGGTGAAGTGATTGATTTATACAGTAACATGTAATTAGACAAAAATGTCAGTAAGAAAATTAAAACCAATCACACCAGGACAGCGATTTAGAGTAGTAAATGGATTTGACGCCATAACTACTGATAAGCCGGAGAAAAGTTTAATTGCTCCGCATAAAAAGTCTGGTGGTAGAAACAGTCAAGGAAAAATGACCATGCGTTATGTAGGTGGTGGTCATAAAAAGAAGTATCGTATTATTGATTTCAAAAGAAACAAAACTGGAATTCCAGCCGAAGTAAAATCAATAGAATACGATCCAAACAGAACAGCTTTCATCGCATTATTGAATTATCAAGATGGCGAGAAAAGATATATTGTTGCTCAAAATGGGTTACAAGTTGGTCAAACTGTAGTGTCAGGACAAGAAGGAATTGCTCCAGAAATTGGAAATGCCATGCCTTTAAGTCAAATTCCATTAGGAACCATTATTTCTTGTGTTGAATTAAGACCTGGTCAAGGAGCTATTATGGCTCGTAGTGCTGGAGCTTTTGCGCAATTAATGGCAAGGGATGGTAAATTTGCTACTATCAAATTGCCTTCTGGTGAAACAAGATTAGTGCTTGTAAATTGTTTAGCAACTGTAGGCGTTGTATCTAATTCAGATCATCAATTGTTAGTGTCTGGTAAAGCAGGTAGAACAAGATGGTTAGGTAGAAGACCACGTACTAGAGCGGTAGTAATGAATCCTGTTGATCACCCTATGGGAGGTGGTGAAGGAAAATCATCTGGAGGACATCCACGTTCTAGAAAAGGTATTCCAGCTAAAGGATATAGAACTCGTTCTAAAAAGAATGCAAGTAATAAATATATTGTAGAACGTAGAAAGAAATAAGATATGGCAAGATCACTAAAAAAAGGACCTTACGTTCATTATAAATTAGAGAAAAAGGTAGCTGTAAATATTGAAACTAGCAAAAAAACGGTTATTAAAACTTGGTCAAGAGCAAGTATGATAACTCCAGATTTTGTTGGACAAACTATAGCAGTACACAATGGCCGTCAATTTGTACCAGTATATGTTACTGAAAACATGGTAGGTCATAAATTAGGAGAGTTTTCACCAACAAGATCCTTTAGAGGTCATGCGGGTGCTAAAAATAAAGGTAAAAAATAGTAAGCAATGGGAAGTCGTAAAAAACAAATGGCAGACGCTATTAAGGAAGATAAAAAGCAAATTGCTTTTGCTAAACTTAATAACTGTCCTACATCACCAAGAAAAATGCGTTTAGTAGCCGATTTAGTAAGAGGTGAACGCGTAGAAAAAGCGCTTAGTATTTTGAAATTCAATCAAAAAGAAGCTTCAGGTAAATTAGAAAAATTGTTATTGTCTGCAATTGCAAACTGGCAATCTAAAAACGAAGCTGCAAGTATTGAAGATGCTGAATTAATTGTAAAAGAGATTAGAGTTGATGGAGGAGCCATGTTAAAAAGGTTACGTCCAGCACCTCAAGGTCGCGCACACAGAATTAGAAAACGTTCTAACCACGTTACATTAGTAGTTGGAGCTAACAATAACACACAAAGCTAAGATAGAAGTATGGGACAAAAAACAAATCCAATCGGAAATCGCTTAGGAATTATCAGAGGATGGGAGTCTAACTGGTACGGAGGTAATGATTATGGAGATAAGCTTGCCGAAGACGATAAAATTAGAAAATACGTACATGTACGTTTATCTAAAGCTAGTGTTTCCAGAGTAATTATTGAAAGAACTCTAAAACTTGTAACCGTTACTATCACAACAGCTCGCCCAGGTATCATTATCGGTAAAGCGGGTCAAGAGGTAGACAAGTTAAAAGAAGAGCTTAAAAAAATTACTGGAAAAGAAGTTCAGATTAACATCTTTGAAATTAAGAGACCTGAACTAGATGCATTTTTAGTAGGATCAAGCATCGCTCGTCAAATTGAAAACAGAATTTCATACAGACGTGCTATAAAAATGGCTATTGCTGCTACAATGCGAATGAATGCTGAAGGGATTAAAGTTCAGATTAGTGGACGTTTAAATGGTGCTGAAATGGCACGATCTGAACACTACAAAGAAGGACGTATTCCTTTATCAACCTTTAGAGCCGATATTGACTATGCTTTAGTTGAGGCACACACTACTTATGGTAGATTGGGTGTAAAAGTATGGATCATGAAAGGTGAAGTATACGGTAAAAGAGAACTTTCTCCACTTGTTGGCATGTCCAAAAAGCAAGGAAAAAGTGGTGGCTCAAGTAGTGGTTCAGAGCGTCCTGAAAAAGGCGCAGCAAAACCTCGTCGTAGAAAGTAATTTTTTATAAAGAAAAGAAAAATGTTACAGCCTAAAAGAACAAAATTTCGTAAAATGCAAACGGGACGTATGAAGGGGATCTCTCAAAGAGGGCATCAACTTTCAAACGGAACATTTGGTATAAAATCGATCGATTCAAGTTTTTTAACATCACGTCAAATAGAAGCTGCACGTATTGCCGCTACACGTTACATGAAAAGAGAAGGGCAACTTTGGATTAAAATATTTCCAGATAAGCCAATTACAAAGAAACCTCTTGAAGTACGTATGGGTAAAGGTAAAGGTGCCGTTGAATATTGGGTAGCTGTTGTAAAACCAGGTAGAATACTATTTGAAGTTGGAGGTGTGCCACTAGATATCGCTAAAGAAGCGTTACGTTTAGCAGCACAAAAACTACCAGTTAAAACTAAGTTTTTAATCGCTAGAGATTACGAAGCATAATTTATTTGATATTATGAAACAATCAGAGATTAAAGAATTATCCGTAGCTGAGTTACAAGAGAAACTTAGTGAAACAAAAAAGAGTTATTCAGACCTAAAATTGGCTCATGCAATATCTCCTTTAGAAAATCCAATACAGTTACGTGGTATCAGACGTACCGTGGCTAGAATTGCGACAGAATTAACTAAAAGAGAATTACAATAATTCTGCTGAAAGATGGAAACAAGAAACTTAAGAAAAGAACGTATAGGAGTAGTTACTAGCAACAAAATGCAAAAATCAATTGTAGTTGCTGAAGTAAAAAAAGTAAAACACCCTATGTATGGTAAGTTCGTGTTAAAAACAAAAAAATATGTTGCACACGACGAAACAAACGATTGTAATATTGGAGATACAGTAAAGATCATGGAAACAAGACCTTTAAGTAAATCTAAATGTTGGAGATTAGTTGAAATAATTGAAAGAGCTAAGTAATTATGGTACAACAAGAATCAAGACTTAAAGTCGCAGATAACACTGGAGCAAAAGAAGTATTAACCATTCGTGTTCTAGGTGGTACTAAAAGAAGATACGCTTCTGTAGGAGACAAAATAGTGGTTTCTATTAAGGATGCAACACCTAATGGTAACATTAAAAAAGGTGCTGTTTCTACAGCGGTAGTAGTTCGTACTGTAAAAGAAGTAAGAAGACCGGACGGATCTTATATTAGATTCGATGATAACGCATGTGTGCTTTTAAACGCTCAAGGCGAGATGAGAGGAACACGTGTATTTGGTCCAGTTGCTAGAGAACTTCGTGATAAACAATTCATGAAAATTGTATCATTGGCACCTGAAGTGCTTTAATGAATTTATAAGATGACAAAGCTTAAAATAAAATCGGGAGATACTGTAAAAGTCATTGCTGGAGATCACAAAGGATCTGAAGGCAAAGTACAAAAAGTATTAATAGATAAGAACAAAGCCATTGTTGAAGGTGTTAACTTGGTTAAGAAACATACGAAACCAAGCGCTAAAAACCCTCAAGGTGGTATCGTAGAGAAAGAAGCTGCTATTCATATATCAAACCTATCATTGTTAACTTCAAAAGGAGAAACAACTAGAGTTGGATACAGAGTAGAAGGCGATAAGAAAGTAAGATTTTCAAAAAAATCTAATGAAGTAATATAGTTATGGCATATTCACCTAGACTTAAAGAAGAGTATAAAAGCAAAGTAATTGCTGCTCTTACAAACGAATTTGGTTATAAAAATGTGATGCAAGTACCTAAGCTTGAGAAGATAGTAATATCTAAAGGTGTTGGTGCAGCGGTAGCAGATAAAAAACTAATTGACTACGCACTAGAGGAGTTGGCAAGCATCACTGGTCAAAAACCAGTTGCAACTATATCTAAAAAAGACGTTGCATCTTTTAAATTACGTAAAGGTATGCCAATTGGCGCCAAAGTAACTTTACGTGGAGAAAGAATGTATGAGTTTTTAGACCGTTTAGTAACATCTGCTTTACCACGTGTAAGGGATTTTAACGGTATAAAAGCAACAGGATTTGATGGAAGAGGTAATTACAATTTAGGAATTACCGAACAAATTATATTCCCAGAGATAAACATTGATAAAGTGAATAAAATCTCAGGTATGGATATTACATTTGTAACTTCTGCTGAAACTGATAAAGAAGCAAAATCATTATTAACCGAATTAGGATTACCTTTTCAAAAGAACTAAGTTATGGCTAAAGAATCAATGAAAGCCCGTGAGGTAAAGAGATCTAAAACAGTAGCTAAATATGCAGCTAAACGTAAAGCTTTAAAAGAAGCTGGAGATTTTGAAGCATTACAAAAGTTGCCAAAAAATGCATCTCCTATCCGTCAACATAACCGTTGTAAATTAACAGGTAGACCTAGAGGATACATGAGAACATTTGGTATTTCTCGTGTAACGTTCAGAGAAATGGCTAACCAAGGGTTAATACCTGGTGTAACAAAAGCCAGCTGGTAAAAAAGAGTTTTAACTGGTATAAGGTTCAATAAAATTGTTTTCTTGAAAACCAATACCGCAAATTAATAATTATGTATACAGATCCAATAGCGGATTATCTTACAAGGGTTAGAAATGCCATTCGTGCCAACCACAGAGTGGTTGAGATTCCTGCATCTAACTTGAAAAAAGACATCACAAAAATATTATTCGAGCAAGGATATATTTTAAGTTACAAGTTTGACGATTCAACTGTACAAGGCACCATTAAAATTGCCCTTAAGTACAATAAGGAAACCAAAGAGCCTGTAATTAAAAAGATTGAAAGAATAAGTAAACCAGGTTTACGTAAATATGCTAGTTCAAAAGAGCTACCTAGAATTCTTAATGGTCTTGGTATTGCCATAGTTTCTACTTCTCATGGAGTAATGACAGGTAAACAAGCAAAGCAAGAAAATGTAGGTGGAGAAATATTATGTTACGTTTACTAAAAAGATAAGATATGTCAAGAATAGGTAATAACCCAGTAGTAATTCCACAAGGCGTTACAGTTGATATAAAGGACGGAATAGTTACAGTAAAAGGAAAATTGGGTGAATTAAGTCAAAGTTTCGATTCTGTAGATATTAAAGTTGAAGAAGGTAATGTTTTAGTAACACGTTCCTCTGATACAAAAGATCAAAAAGCAAAACATGGTTTATATAGATCATTAATGGTTAATATGATTAAAGGTGTTTCAGAAGGATGGACCAAAAACTTAGAATTGGTTGGTGTAGGTTATAGAGCATCAAACCAAGGACAAAAGTTGGATTTAGCCTTAGGGTTTTCCCATAATATTGTTCTAGAAGTAGCACCAGAAGTTGTTGTTGAAACAGTTTCAGAAAAAGGAAAGAATCCAATAATAAAACTAACATCGTTTGATAAACAACTTGTTGGTCAAGTAGCTGGAAAAATTCGTGATTTTAGAAGACCAGAACCATACAAAGGAAAAGGAATTAAATTTGTAGGCGAGGTATTGAGAAGAAAAGCAGGTAAATCAGCTTAATAATTTAGTTATGGCATTGACAAAACACAAAAGAAGGATAAGAATTAAAAACAGAATTCGCAAAATAGTTTCTGGCACAGAAGCTAGGCCTAGATTATCTGTTTTTAGAAGTAATAATGAGATTTATGCTCAAATAGTAGATGATGTTTCTGGTAAAACTATCAGCGCAGCATCTTCAAGAGATAAAGATATCAATACAGCTAAGGTTAATAAAACTGAGGCAGCTGCATTAGTAGGTAAAGCTCTTGCTGAAAAAGCTTTAAAGGCAGGTATAGAAACTATTTCTTTCGATAGAGGTGGTTATTTATATCATGGTAGAGTAAAATCGTTAGCTGAAGGAGCTAGAGAAGCAGGACTTAAATTCTAAGAAATTATGTATCGTAAATACAAAAGCGCAGAGTTAGTAAAACCAGGTGGATTAGATCTTAAAGATCGTTTAGTTGGTGTACAAAGGGTTACAAAGGTAACTAAAGGAGGTAGAGCATTTGGTTTTTCAGCAATCGTTGTGGTTGGTGATGAAGCTGGTGTTGTAGGACAAGGTTTAGGAAAGTCTAAAGACGTAGCTAGTGCTATAGCAAAAGCTGTTGAAGACGCTAAGAAAAACCTTGTTAGAATTCCTTTAAAAGGGAAATCATTACCACATGAGCAAAAAGGTAAATTTGGTGGAGCAAGAGTTAACATCATTCCTGCTGCTGCTGGTACAGGTGTAATTGCTGGAGGAGCTGTAAGAACAGTTCTTGAAGCAGTTGGAGTTCATGATGTACTATCAAAATCTCAAGGATCTTCAAATCCTCATAATGTGGTAAAAGCAACTTTTGATGCTTTATTACAATTAAGGGATGCTAGTGTTATAGCTAGAGATAGAGGTATTTCACTTGAAAAAGTTTTTAACGGTTAATAAACGATAAGATGGCAAAGATTAGAGTAACAAAGATAAAAAGCGCAATCAATCGTCCGCTAAGACAAAAAAGAATATTAGAATCTTTAGGTCTTAGAAAAATTGGTCAAGTTGTTGAGCATGAAGCCTCTCCAAGTGTGCTTGGTATGGTAAACAAATTAAATCACTTAGTTTCTGTTGAAGAAATTAAATAATAATAAATACTGAAAATGGATTTAAGTAATTTAAAACCTGCAGAAGGTTCAGTTAAAAATCAAGGTAAAAGAATAGGTAGAGGTCAAGGCTCAGGAAAAGGTGGTACTGCAACAAAAGGTCACAAAGGAGCTAAATCTCGTTCTGGTTATGCTAAGAAAGTAGGATTTGAAGGTGGACAAATGCCACTTCAAAGACGTGTGCCTAAATTTGGTTTTACTAATGTCAACCGTGTGGAGTATCAAGGAATAAATTTAGATACTTTACAACAATTAGTTGATGACAAAAAGATTCAAGACACTGTAGATTTTGAGGTTTTGTTCTCAAATAGATTAGCTAGTAAAAATGATCTAGTTAAGATATTAGGAAGAGGAGAATTGAAAGCGAAATTAAAAGTATCTGCTCATAAATTTACTGCTTCAGCAAAAGCTGCTATTGAAGCTGCTGGTGGAGAAGCTGTAACTTTATAAGACTTAACTACGCATATGAAATTTATAGAATCAATAAAAAATGTTTGGAAAATAGAAGAACTAAGAAACAGAATCATGGTTACCTTGGGTCTGTTATTGGTTTACCGTTTTGGGGCTCAAGTAGTTCTACCAGGTATAGATGCAGCTCAATTAGGAGGGTTAGCAGATAGTACAGATGGTGGTTTATTAGGGTTACTTAATGCCTTTACGGGTGGAGCTTTTGCAAATGCTTCGATATTTGCATTAGGTATTATGCCTTACATTTCAGCTTCTATTGTTGTTCAGTTAATGGGAATAGCTATTCCGTATCTACAAAAACTACAAAAAGAAGGTGCTAGCGGACAAAAGAAGATAAATCAAATTACCCGTTGGTTAACAATTGGTATCTGTTTGTTGCAAGCTCCAGGTTATTTAGCTAGTTTGCCAGCATTGGGAATTCCTCAAAGTGCCTTTTTATTAGGTACCGGGTTTACATTTTATTTTTCATCAGTGACTATTTTAGTGACAGGATGTATTTTTGCTATGTGGTTGGGAGAAAAGATTACTGATAAGGGTATTGGCAACGGTATTTCTCTATTAATTATGGTTGGTATCATTGCTACAATGCCAGCATCATTTATCCAAAACTATGCTTCTAGACTAGAAGGTGGAGGAAACGGTGGATTGATGATGGTATTAATAGAACTTGTTGTTTGGTTTGCTGTTATATTAGCTGCCATCATGCTTGTTATGGCTGTTAGAAAGATTGCTGTTCAGTATGCAAGAAGAACTGCTACAGGTAGTTACGAGAAAAATGTTATGGCTGGTTCAAGACAATACATTCCATTAAAACTGAATGCCTCTGGAGTTATGCCAATTATATTTGCTCAGGCTATTATGTTTGTGCCAGGATTGGTAGGAGGATCATCATTTCTTAAGGAAAGCGCTGTTGGTGGATGGTTACAAACTAACTATGCCGATATGTTTGGATTAGTTTATAACATTACATTCGCTATTCTAATTATAATATTTACATATTTCTATACAGCAATTACAGTTCCAACAAATAAAATGGCCGACGATTTAAAACGTAGTGGCGGTTTTATCCCAGGAATTAGACCAGGTACTGAAACTTCAGAATATCTAGATAAAATTATGTCTCAAATAACCTTACCAGGTTCTATTTTCTTAGCGTTTTTAGCTGTTTTTCCAGCATTTATCGTTAAGTTGATGGGAGTTCAACAAGGATGGGCATTATTTTTTGGAGGTACTTCATTGATAATTTTGGTTGGTGTAGCAATAGATACTATGCAACAAGTAAATTCTTATTTGTTAAATAGACATTATGATGGCTTGATGAAAACAGGTAAGAATAGAAAAGCATTGGCTTAATATTATACTATGGCAAAACAATCAGCAATAGAGCAAGATGGAACCATTATAGAAGCATTATCAAATGCGATGTTCCGTGTTGAATTAGAAAATGGTCACATTGTAACTGCGCATATTTCTGGTAAGATGCGTATGCATTATATCAAATTGTTGCCAGGAGACAAAGTAAAATTAGAAATGAGTCCTTACGATTTATCTAAGGCTCGTATAACTTATAGGTACTAACATACAGATACGATGAAACCAAAGGTTCCATCCGACAGTTAAAAAAAATAAATATCAGCAGATGAAAGTAAGAGCATCAGTTAAAAAAAGAAGCGCCGATTGTAAGATAGTGCGCAGAAAAGGTAGACTTTACGTAATAAACAAAAAGAATCCTAGATTCAAACAAAGACAAGGGTAATTATGGCAAGAATTGCAGGTGTAGACATACCAAAAAACAAAAGAGGAGTTATCGCTTTAACTTATATCTATGGAATAGGTAAAAGCAGAGCTCAAGAGATTTTAGCAACAGCTAAAGTAGACGAGAGTACTAAAGTTCAAGATTGGACTGACGATCAGATTGGAAACATTCGTGACGCTGTATCTGCCTTTACTATTGAAGGTGAATTACGTTCTGAAACTCAATTAAACATCAAACGTTTAATGGATATTGGATGTTACAGAGGAATCCGTCATAGATCGGGTCTTCCTTTAAGAGGACAACGTACAAAAAACAATTCCAGAACAAGAAAAGGAAGAAGAAAAACAGTTGCTAACAAGAAAAAAGCAACCAAATAATTAATTAATATTTAGTCTTTAGTATTTAGACGTTGGAAGGAATCTGTTTGAAATTATAAAGGTTTAGGATTCTAGCGACTATCAACTAACAACTGAAAACTAGAAAATATGGCAAAAGCAAGTACAAAAAAACGTAAAGTTATTGTAGATTCTATTGGTGAAGCTCACGTGAATGCGTCATTCAATAACATCATTATTTCACTTACCAATAAAAAAGGTGATGTTATCGCATGGTCTTCTGCTGGTAAAATGGGATTTAAAGGTTCTAAGAAAAACACGCCTTACGCAGCACAATTAGCAGCAGAAGATGCAGCAGCTGTAGCGCAAGAAGCTGGTTTAAAGAAAGTAAAAGTATACGTTAAAGGTCCAGGAAACGGTAGGGAATCTGCTATTCGTTCTATCCACAATGCAGGTATTGAAGTGACAGAAATTATTGATGTTACTCCGTTGCCACATAATGGTTGTAGACCTCCAAAACGTAGAAGAGTATAGTTTTATATTCAATATAAAAAATAAAATTAATATCAATTGTTTTAATGCAATTGATATTAATTTTATACGTAAATTTGCAAACTGAAAAAATAAAAACAAGTATCAACAAGAGATCAACGATTATCGAAGGATAAGATTAAGACCTTAATTCATAATCACTCTTAAAAACAATTTAAAATGGCAAGATATACTGGTCCTAAAACTAAAATAGCTCGTAAATTTGGTGAAGCTATCTTTGGAGAAGATAAATCTTTTGAAAAAAGAAATTATCCTCCTGGTCAACACGGTGCGAACAAACGTCGTGGAAAAAAATCTGAATACGCAATTCAATTACAAGAAAAGCAAAAAGCTAAATATACTTATGGTGTATTAGAGCGTCAATTCAGAAATATGTTTAAAAAAGCTAGAGCAGCTCAGGGTATCACAGGTGAAGTTTTATTACAACTTTGTGAATCTAGATTGGACAATGTGGTTTATAGAATGGGTATAGCTCCTTCTAGAAGCGGTGCAAGACAATTAGTATCTCACAGACACATTACAGTAAATGGTGAATTGGTAAATATACCTTCTTACCAATTACATGCTGGAGATGTTGTTGCTGTAAGAGAAAAATCAAAATCACTTGAGGCTATCGATAAATCTTTATCAAACTCAACTCAAGTATACGAATGGATGACTTGGAATAACGAAACTAAGCAAGGAACTTATGTTTCTGTTCCTGCTAGAATTCAAATTCCAGAAAACATAAACGAACAATTCATCGTCGAATTATATTCTAAATAATAAATTAATAACATTGGTATTTGGCCAAAGGGTTTGTTAGTCTTCTTCACACTTTTAAACCGCGCAACTAAATGACAATTAAAACGAAGAAAAACATGGCAGTATTTAATTTTCAGAAGCCCGATAAAGTAATCATGATTGATTCTACAGATTTTGAAGGCAAATTCGAATTTCGCCCTTTAGAACCTGGATATGGATTAACAGTAGGTAACGCTTTAAGAAGAGTTTTACTTTCTTCTTTAGAAGGATTCGCCATTACATCTGTTAGAATCGAAGGTGTAGATCATGAATTTTCAGCAATTTCAGGAGTGGTTGAAGATGTTACAGAAATCATATTAAACTTAAAACAAGTTCGTTTTAAAAGACAAATTGAAGATATTGATAACGAATCAATTTCTATATCAATTTCTGGTCAGGATCAAATACTAGCTGGAGATTTTCAAAAATTCATTTCAGGATTTCAAGTATTAAATACAGAATTAGTAATCTGTAATTTAGATCCAAAAGTGAATTTTAACATGGAAATCACTATTGAAAAAGGTAGAGGTTACGTACCTGCAGAAGAAAATAAAAAAGCTGCTGCACCAATTGGTACTATCTTTACAGATTCTATCTATACACCAATAAAGAATGTAAAATATAGTATTGAAAACTATCGTGTTGAACAAAAAACAGATTATGAAAAACTGGTTTTTGAAATCATTACCGATGGTTCTATAACACCTCAAGATGCTTTAACGGAAGCTGCTAAAACATTAATTCACCACTTCATGTTATTCTCTGATGAGCGTATTACATTAGAAGCTGATG
Organism: Flavobacteriales bacterium 32-35-8; assembly: GCA_002280395.1. Taxonomy (GTDB): domain Bacteria; phylum Bacteroidota; class Bacteroidia; order Flavobacteriales; family Flavobacteriaceae; genus Confluentibacter. The sequence goes on along the minus strand of NCDW01000001.1, from coordinate 18,401 downwards.
AAATTGCACAAACTGAAACTTATGATGAAGAATCACTTCACATGAGACAGTTGCTTAAAACGAAGTTAATTGATATGGACTTGTCTGTTCGTGCCCTTAACTGTTTAAAAGCGGCAGAAGTTGATACTTTGGGAGATTTAGTATCTTTCAATAAAAACGATTTGATGAAATTCAGAAATTTTGGTAAAAAATCCTTAACAGAACTTGAAGAACTTGTTCATATTAAAGGTTTAAATTTCGGAATGGATTTAAGTAAATACAAATTAGATAAAGATTAATTAATCATATTTTGCTCCTCGACAGTCGAGTTTGGTAGCAAGATGATAAAACAAATGTCATGAGACACGGAAAAAAAATAAACCACTTAGGCAGACAAACTGCTCATAGAAAATCAATGTTGGCTAATATGGCTTGTTCTCTAATAGAGCACAAACGTATAAACACAACTGTTGCAAAAGCAAAAGCATTAAAGCTATTTGTTGAGCCAATGATAACTAAATCTAAAGAGGACACTACACACAACAGACGTATTGTTTTTAGTAGATTAAGACAAAAAGAAGCTGTAGCAGAATTGTTTAGAGATGTTGCCGCTAAAGTTGGTGACAGACCAGGAGGTTACACAAGAATTATTAAACTTGGTAATCGTTTAGGTGATAATGCTGATATGGCTATGATCGAACTTGTAGATTATAACGAAATCTATAACGCTGGCAAACCAGAGAAGAAAACAACCAGAAGAAGTAGAAGAGGTGGTGCTAAGCCTGCCGCTGCTCCAGTTGTTGATACTAAAGCATCAAAAGAAGAAGAGGAATAGATGTTAAAAACATTTAAAATATAAAGGATAAACTATTTTAGTTTATCCTTTTTTTTATGCAATTTTGTAAAACTTTTTTAGGAATGTAACACCAAAAATCCATTTTTACCTTTAATTAAATATATAATGGATGACGTGTGCGGCAATTTTTTTAAAAAATATAATCTAACACATGAAATATCAAAAACGACAAAAAGCCATCATTCTTCTTGCAGATGGTACTATTTTTTACGGTAAAGCAGTTGGAAATAAACAAGGATCCGCATTTGGAGAAGTGTGTTTCAATACGGGCATGACTGGTTACCAAGAAATTTTTACCGACCCATCCTATTACGGTCAATTAATGGTGACTACCAATGCGCACATTGGAAATTATGGTGTAAACGATGAAGAAATTGAGTCGGATTCCATAAAAATAGCAGGGCTTATTTGCAAAAATTTCAGCTACGAATATTCAAGAATAGATTCAGATGGTTCATTAGAATCATTTTTAGATAAAAATAATCTACTAGCTATATCCGATGTAGATACCAGGGCATTGGTAAGCTATATTAGAGATAATGGTGCTATGAATGCCGTTATTTCTACAGAGGTTGATAATATTGAAGGATTAAAGAAACAATTGGCCGATGTTCCAGATATGAATGGTTTAGAATTAGCTTCAAAAGTATCAACTAAAGAGCCTTATTATTTTGGTAATGAAAACGCCACTTATAAAGTGGCGGCTTTGGATATTGGTATTAAGAAAAACATACTCCGAAACATCGCCAAAAGAGATGCTTACATAAAAGTGTTTCCATACAATGCTAAATTTGAAGATTTAGAAGCATTCAAACCAGATGGTTATTTTCTGTCTAATGGCCCTGGAGATCCAGAACCTTTAGTAGATGCTCAGGATTTAGCAAAAGAAATAATTAAGCGCGATTTACCTTTATTTGGTATATGCCTTGGTCACCAAATCATAGCCTTGGCTAATGGGGTGTCAACTTATAAAATGCATCATGGGCATAGAGGCATCAATCATCCAGTGAAAAACCTAAAGACTGGGAAAGGTGAGATAACGTCACAAAACCATGGTTTTGCTGTTAATAGGGAAGAGGCAGAAGCCCACCCAGATTTAGAAGTTACGCATGTACATTTAAATGACCATACAGTGGCAGGATTAGCTATGAAGTCTAAAAATTGTTTTTCGGTACAGTACCATCCAGAAGCGAGTCCTGGGCCACATGATGCTTCCTATTTGTTCGACCAATTCATAGAAAATATAAAAAAATAAACCTCTAAAGTGTGTTTGCTTTTGGAATTAGAAGTTACTAAAACGTTGTAGGCATGTTTTTAATAAATTCTTTGAAAACATCATTAATTTGAGGGGATTTAACCGTAAATTTGACATATTAAAAAGTTTAAAAATAACGAATTATGAGTGCAATAATAAATATACACGCAAGACAAATCCTTGATTCAAGAGGAAACCCAACTGTAGAGGTTGATGTAGTAACAGAAAACGATGTTTTAGGAAGAGCGGCAGTACCTTCAGGAGCATCCACAGGAGAGCATGAAGCCGTAGAGCTACGTGACGGAGGAAAGGCTTATATGGGTAAGGGTGTTTTAAAAGCGGTTGATAATGTAAACTCAATTATTGCTCAAGAATTATTGGGAGTATCTGTTTTTGAACAAAATTTGATTGATAAAATCATGATTGATTTAGATGGAACTCCAAATAAATCAAAATTAGGCGCTAACGCTATTCTAGGTGTTTCTTTAGCAGTTGCTAAAGCAGCAGCAGCAGAGTTAAATATGCCGTTGTACAGATACGTGGGTGGTGTGTCTGCAAATACACTTCCTGTGCCAATGATGAATATCATCAATGGTGGTTCCCATAGTGATGCGCCTATTGCATTTCAAGAGTTTATGATTATGCCTGTGAAAGCTAAAAGTTTTACACACGCTATGCAAATGGGTACAGAGATTTTCCATAATCTTAAAAAAGTGTTACACGATAGAGGTTTAAGTACAGCTGTAGGTGATGAAGGTGGTTTTGCTCCAAACTTAGCAGGAGGAACCGAAGATGCTTTAGATTCTATTAAATTAGCGGTTGAAAAGGCAGGATATACATTTGGTGGCGATGTGATGATTGCGTTAGATTGTGCTTCGGCAGAATTTTATATAGACGGAAAATACGATTATACTAAATTTGAGGGTGATAAAGGTAAAGTAAGAACATCTGCAGAACAAGCGGATTACTTGGCTGAATTATCGGCAAAATATCCAATTATCTCTATTGAAGATGGTATGGACCAAAACGATTGGGAAGGTTGGAAATTATTAACCAATAAAATTGGTAAAAAAGTACAATTAGTAGGTGATGATTTATTTGTTACTAACGTAGAACGTTTATCACGCGGTATTGAAGAAGGTATTGCAAATTCCATTCTTGTTAAAGTAAACCAAATTGGTTCATTGACTGAAACCATTGCGGCAGTAAATATGGCTAAGAATGCAGGCTACACGTCTGTTATGTCCCACCGTTCTGGAGAAACTGAAGATAACACGATTGCAGATTTAGCAGTGGCTTTAAACTGTGGTCAAATTAAAACAGGTTCAGCTTCAAGAAGTGATCGTATGGCAAAATACAATCAATTACTTCGTATTGAAGAAGAACTAGGAGAAACGGCTTATTTCCCACAAGAAAAAGCATTTAAAATTAAGTAATATTACTTATAGAATATCATGTAAAAGGCGATTATTTTTTAATAATCGCCTTTTTTTATTAATCATTAATAATAATATAATAATTGATAAATCCTAGAGTAGATAAGCTTTATTAATCCTGAGATATTTTGTAAATTAGCAAATAAAAATTAATTATTAAATATTCACAATATAACATGGCACATACTGCTAGCATTGAAGTCAACGGAAAGAAAATAGATCTCCCTGTCATAGAGGGAACAGAAAATGAATTAGCGATAGATATTTCTAATTTCAGAAGTGAATCAGATGGCGTAATAACTATAGATCCAGGGTTCAAAAATACAGGTTCTTGCGAAAGTGGTATTACTTTTTTAGACGGAGAAAAAGGGATTTTAAGATATAGGGGTTATTCAATTGAAGAATTAGCTGAGAAAGCCGATTTTTTAGAAGTTGCCTACCTTTTGATTTTTGGAGAATTACCCACAAAAGAGCAAAATGATAAATTCCATAATGATATTAAGGCTCAGGCTATTGTAGATGAAGATGTTAAAAAAATAGTAGACGCTTTTCCAAAAACGGCGCATCCTATGGGCGTGATATCTTCATTGACTAGTGCCTTAACCGCATTCAACCCAACGTCAGTAAATGTGAATTCTGAAGGTGATATGTATAAAGCTATTGTAAAAATTATGGGTAAATTCCCTGTGTTGGTAGCTTGGACATATCGAAAAAGGCTTGGATTACCATTAGATTATGGTGATGACTCTTTAGGTTATGTTGAAAATATCTTAAAAATGATGTTTAAACATCCTAATGCCTGTTACATCCAAAATAAAATTTTAGTAGATGCATTGGACAAACTTTTAATTTTGCATGCAGACCATGAACAAAACTGTTCTACATCAACCGTTAGAATCGTTGGTTCTTCGCATGCAGGATTATTTGCATCATTATCTGCAGGAATCTCTGCACTTTGGGGGCCACTTCATGGTGGTGCTAACCAAGCAGTATTAGAAATGTTGGAAGCCATTAAAGAAGATGGTGGCGATACTAAAAAGTACATGGCTAAAGCAAAAGATAAAGAAGATCCGTTTAGATTGATGGGCTTTGGTCACCGTGTTTATAAAAATTTTGATCCAAGAGCTAAAATCATAAAAAAGGCAGCTGATGAAGTATTAGGTAGTTTAGGTATTGAAGATCCGATTTTAGATATCGCGAAAGGCCTTGAAAAAGAAGCTTTGGAAGATCCATATTTTGTAGATAGAAAATTGTATCCTAACGTAGATTTCTATTCTGGAATCATTTACAGAGGGATGGGCATTCCAACCGATATGTTCACGGTTATGTTTGCATTAGGTCGTTTACCGGGCTGGATAGCGCAATGGCGTGAAATGCGTTTAAATAAAGAGCCAATAGGCAGGCCAAGACAAATATATACTGGAGCTAAACTAAGGCCGTTTGTTCCATTAGAAAATAGATAACACATTATTAAAATAAATTATCAGAGCTTCATAAGTTTACTTGTGGAGCTTTTTTATATTTACATTATGCTAGAACTTCATGTAAAAAACGAAACGTCAAGATTGCGAGCGGTCATTTTAGGAACTGCCAAAAGCAATGGTCCTGTGCCAAGTGTTGCCGATTGTTACGACCCTAAAAGTATTGAAAGTGTGCTGGCTGGAACCTATCCAAAAGAAGAAGATATGATTCTTGAAATGGATGCTGTTGAAACCGTTTTAAAAAAATATGATGTACAGGTTTATAGGCCAAATATTATTGAAGATTGTAATCAAATATTTTCAAGGGATATCGCTTTTGTTATCGAAGATAAAATAATACGGGCCAATATTTTACCAGAAAGAGGACGCGAAATTGAAGCCATACGCTATGTTTGGAATCAGGTTGATAGAGAGAACAGAATTGTTTTGCCAAAAGAATGCCATGTTGAAGGGGGAGATGTAATGTTGTGGGACGACTATATTTTTATGGGAACGTATTCTGGTGAAGACTATGCCGATTATATCACGGCTAGAACCAATATGGATGCTGTTATTGCCATACAGGAATTATTTCCAGAGAAAACGGTTAAGGCTTTTGAGTTGCGAAAATCGAATACAAACCCCAAAGATAATGCCTTGCATTTAGATTGTTGTTTTCAACCCATAGGAAAGGGAAAAGCCATTATTTATAAAGGAGGTTTTTTGATAGAACGCGAATACCAATGGCTGGTTGATTTTTTTGGAGAAGAAAACATATTTGAAATCACACAAGACGAAATGTATAACATGAACAGCAATATTTTTTCTATTTCTGAAGATGTTATTATTTCTGAAAAAAACTTTACCAGATTAAATACGTGGCTGCGTAATGAAGGTTTTATTGTGGAAGAAGTGCCTTATGCCGAAATTGGCAAACAAGGGGGCTTACTGCGTTGTACAACCATGCCTTTGATTAGGGATTAGGTTTTGAAATTTGATTAATCCTTAATGGTTTTGAGCTATTTCGATGATTTATTACGGAAGATTCCAATAGAAAACTCCTTTATGATTCTGCTAAGGAATTGAGGGGATGACCAAGTTTGGTAATTTATATAAACTACTGTTAGCTTGAGGTTTTCTTATGCTAACCACAAGAAAAAATAAAAATGTTTCCAAATCTCATATTCGGATTTATATTTAGAATATAAATCCGAATAAATTTTAGATACTTTTTTTAAATTCTCCCGCTTCTTCTAATTCAAATATGTTTTGAAATGATAATTTCATTTTATGAGACATTAAACAAATTTGATATTATACTTCTAACAAAACTTATAATTCAGGTCGTATAGTAAAACTATAATTATACACTTGGTCTGTATAATATATATAAGGTTTATGTGGTTTTGAGCCCCAGCTATCATCACCGCCAACGCCCATCATTTTATGGTCTATATGTACTTCAACAAAATCCCTTTTCTTAACATCAATCGGAGTCCTAAAACTCTTTTTCTTGCCTTCGTCAAAATCTTCGGTGCTATGGTGCAAGGCATTAAATTCAATGGGCTTACCGTTTGCTTCAATTTTAAAGCCTAATCCAGATTGATTTTTTAAGGTAAGCCATCTGGTATCTGTTTTATGTCCGTTTTCCTGTGGCCTGCCATAAACAACATATTGGTCAGCAACTTTAGATTGATAGATGCCAACAAAAGCAGCCGTATTCCTGTCTATATAGTTTTCCCAAGGACCACGGCCATAATATTCTAGATTATCAAATTCTTTGGGCATTCTAAACACCACCCCTATACGTGGAATTTCTGGTAAATCGGTTTTGCTCGATTTAAAGGTATAGTCCACTTTAATTTCTCCATTACCGTAGATGGTATAAGCCATATCTATAGTGCCTTCAACCGTTGGCAATTTTAATGTTGAATTGATGGTTAATTCTGTTGCTGACACGATGTTATGATTGATGCTTTCTAAAGTGACGTTATTCATGACTTCTTTCCAAACTTCGGCTCTTAGCTGCAATCTATTGCCAAAATCATTATCCGTTGGAGCGCGCCAAAATGTTGGGGTTAAAGGATTGTTCATCAATTCATAATGATTCAATTTGTATGATGTGATAGCCCCTGTTTTTTTGGAAACATTTACAGTGAAATTTTTGCCGGTAATTAAAATAGCCTCAGGAATATCCTTAACAACTACATCATTAGAAACGATTGGCTTAATATCCATTTTTTCAAAAGCTGTTAACGCAAATTGTTCTGAAGCAACTTCATGTCCAAAAGGAACCAATTCTGTTTCTTTTCCTTGTAATACATAGATATTCAAGAAATATTCATTCCCTTTTTCAGGATTGAAATCCTTTATCCCAAGATTGAACATTTTTTCAGTCTGTGGCGAAACACCTGTTGGTTCGAACGTGCCTGTTTGAATGGCCTTGCCATTTTCCATTAATTCCCAACGAACCAAGTAATTATCCAAATTCGAAAAAAAGTGCTCGTTCAAAATAGTAATTGTTCCTTCAGAAATTTTTAAATCCTTAAAATGAATATTTTGATAGACTTTTTTCACTTCAAACAGACCCGCATGCGGTGTTAGGTCGGGATTCACCAAACCATTAAAACAAAAATTACCATCTGTATAAATGCCTTCTGGCTCAAAGTGCCCTCCATAGGCCCAGTACTTGGTACCGTTCTCGCTGTATTTTACAATACCCTGATCCATCCAGTCCCATATAAAACCACCTTGTATTTGTCTGTTGCCACGAACCAAATCCCAGTATTCCTTAAAGTTTCCAGAACTATTTCCCATGGCATGGGAGTACTCGCACCATATAAACGGGCGCTCTGCATCGGTGCCAACCCAACCTTTTTCAATCCAATTAATTGGGGCATACATATTTCCAATAATATCAGTATGACGCTCCGTAATATCTGTTTCTTTTTCGGCACGTTCGTAATGTACAGGTCGGTACTTATCACGTTCATGAATGGCTTTATAGGCTTCTAAAAAATTGGGGCCTGTTCCAGCTTCATTTCCCATACTCCATACAATGATGGATGGGTGGTTTTTGTCACGTTCCACCATATTTAATATGCGCTCTACGTGTGCCGCTTTCCATTCTGGTTTATTTGCCAAGGTCTCCGATGGCTTATAACCCATACCATGCGATTCCACATTAGCCTCGTCATAAAGGTACAGGCCATATTGGTCGCATAATTTATAAAAAAGCGGATCGTTAGGATAGTGGCTGGTTCGAACGGCATTGATGTTGTTAAGTTTCATCATTTTGATGTCCGCCAACATATCTTCCTTATTAACAACATGTCCATGATATTGATTGTGTTCATGACGGTTCACGCCTTTTAAAAGAATGGGTTTGCCATTTACCAATAACTGGCCACCTTTAATCTCGGTGGTTCTAAAGCCTATTTTGATGGAAGTCGCCTCTATGGTATTTGCTTTACTGTCTATTAGATTTAATAACAAAGTATATAAGTATGGATTCTCCGCAGACCATGCATGCACTTTAGGGATATCACCAGAAAAGCTCAATGTATGTATGTTTGAAGCTTTAATACTGAATGCACTTTCGTTTGATAAAACTTCCTTGCCTTGAGCATCTAGAATTTGATATTGCAATTTTAAATTGGACACTTTTTTAACAGATGTGTTCCTTACTTCGGTTTCTAAACTAAAGACACCGTTTTCATAATTCGCATCCAACAATGCTTTTGAAAAGAAATCGCTTATGTGGGTTTTTGGTCTCGCATACAGGAAAACATCGCGTTGGATCCCCGATAACCTCCAAAAATCCTGGTCTTCAAGATAACTGCCATCGGTGAACTTAAAGACTTTAACGGCCAATTTATTTTTCCCTTTTTTCAAATAGGGCGTGATGTTGAACTCTGCGGGAAGTTTGGAATCTTGGTTGTAGCCCACTTTAATTCCGTTTATCCATAGGTAATAGCCCGATTTCACGGAACCCAATTGGATATAAACCTCACGGTTCAACCAGTTGTCATCAACTTCAAAATAGGTTATATAAGAGCCTACCGAGTTTTGCGACGCTTTTATAAATGGTGGATTTTTCTCAAAAGGATAAACAACATTGGTATAATGCGGATAACCATAACCGTACATTTCCCAATTTCCGGGTACGGGGATTTCATCCCAGTTGCTGTCATCAAAACCTGTTTTTTCAAAATTTGGGACTCCTTTATCGGAATGGTCCGTGAAATTAAATTTCCATTTTCCATTTAAACATTTAATAAAGTCTTCATTTGAAGGTTTATCATACATTGCTTTTTCAACGGTAGAATATGGATAAAAAGACGCTCTTGCTTTTTCCCTGTTCTGTTGGAACATTTCAGGATTTTCCCAATCATTTTGACTTAAAACATGTTGGTAAAATAAAATTGTGACTAGATAAAACAGGATATTTTTCATTTTTATTTAATTTCAAGAAAGACGAAGGTCGTTTATTTTTGCTAAATATTCAATTATTTTCCATTTATAGAAACTATTTTTTTAAGAAATAAATAACATGCATCCAGAAAAATAATTGCATCATAAAGCGAATTAAGTTTAGTTAAATCTTTTGCGTAACCATTCGATTTTTTTACATTTGGAATCCAACTAAAAAAGCAACTATAATTACGTTATTTACGAGATAGTTGTACATAACCAAAAGTATATGCGCATATTTCAAATAAAGTTTTTTGCTTTTATTTTAATCACGATATCCTCCTGCCAAACTGATAAGAAAGCAAAGAAGGAAGCTATCGACGGGACGCTTTTCACCTTGGTGCCCAATGAACGGACGAATATCCATTTTAACAATACCGTGGTGGAGACTGCAGATTTTCATGCCTTAAATTATCCATATGTATATAACGGCGGGGGTGTTGCCATAGCCGATGTCAACAATGATGGGCTTGAGGACATCTATTTTACGTCTAACCAAAAATCCAATAAGCTTTACCTTAATAAGGGCGATCTTGAGTTTGAGGACGTTACCGATAAGGCTGGCGTTTCGGATATGGGGGGCTGGACCACAGGTGTGACCATGATAGACATTAACAACGATGGCTGGATGGATATCTATGTGTGTAAATCGGCATCCCTTGGCAACGATAGCCTAAGACGCAACAAGTTGTTCATTAACCAGAAGGATGGCACATTTAGGGAAGAAGCACAAAAGTGGGGACTTGACGATGATGGTTTTTCCATACAATCCTACTTTTTTGACTATGATAGGGATGGCGACCTGGACATGTTCCTTGTGAACCATCGAAACGATTTTTCAAATTCAATCAATTTAGATAATATTTTAAAGGACAAAGATTATTATCCGCAAACATCCGATCATCTATACAGGAACGATGGCTATGTATTTACCGATGTCACCATTGAAAGCGGTCTAATTAATAAAGAGTTCAGTTTAAGTGCTTCCATAGGTGATTACAATAACGATGGCTGGTTGGACATATTTGTTGCAAACGATTTTATTACTCCAGATAAATTGTATATAAACAATAAAAATGGCACGTTTACAAACCAATCAAATACAAGATTTAAGCACACATCATATAGCAGTATGGGGTCGGATTATGCTGATGTGAACAACGATTTTCTTCCTGATTTATTTGTGGTAGATATGTCTGCCGAAGACCATCGTAGGGGAAAGGAAAATATGGCAACGATGAATACGAATGGTTTTTGGAAAACTGTACGTTCAGGATTTCATTATAACTACATGTCCAACATCCTTAACCTTAACAATGGCAATGGAAACTTTAGTGATGTTGCAGCGTTTTCGGGGATATCCAAGACCGATTGGAGTTGGGCGCCGCTGATTGCCGACTTTGACGGCGATGGTCTGAAGGACATCTTCGTGACCAATGGTATAAAAAGGGAACTTGCCAACCAAGATTTCGGCCATTTTATAAATGATCCAAAAAATGATTCTATTCAAGATTTATCTATTAATCAAGTATTGGATTATATTCCCTCAAATAAATTGCAGAACTATGCCTTTAGGAACGATGGCGATCTATCGTTCACCAAGGTTATATCTGAATGGGGCTTCGAGAAGGCCGTTAACTCCAATGGCGTTGCTTATGCTGACTTGGATAATGACGGCGATTTAGACCTAGTTCTTAACAACCTAGAGGACCAGGCTAGCGTTTACCGCAACAATTCTACGAGCAACTACATCAGCGTCAGGCTTGTAGGGGATATGGGTAACATCAATGCCATTGGTGCAAGGGTAAAGGTCTTTACGGAACGTTCCCAGCAGTACCAGGAGCTTTTCCTTTCCAGGGGTTACCAGTCGTCCGTCTCTCCCGTCCTGAACTTTGGATTGGGTGATGAGGAGGCGATAGACCGTATAGAAGTGGTATGGGGTGACGGCAAGGTTACCATTTCGGACCGGATAAAGGCAAACCGTACCGTTACCTTCGAGAAAAAGGATTCCAATTCCAATAGCGAGTCAGAACAGGGGCTCCCAAGGAACTTTACAAGGTTGAGCCCGGCAGCATTGGGGATTGGCTTTACACATTTAGAGAACGGTTTCAACGACTTCTCCCGTCAGGTGCTCCTGCCCCAGAAGCAATCCCAGCAAGGCCCAGCATTTGTTGTTGGAGACGTCGACCAAGATGGGCTTGAGGACATTTACCTTGGTGGCGCACTTGGGCAGCCTGCTGAGGTTTACCTTCAGGATAAGGGGGGCAAATTCAAAAAACTGTCACAGCCAGCATTTGAAAGGGACAAGGCCCATGAGGATAACGGTGCGCATTTTTTTGATGCCGATGGCGATGGGGATCTTGACCTTTATGTGGCCAGCGGGGGCTACGAGCTTAAAGAGGATGACCCACTATTGCAAGATAGGTTTTACATCAACGATGGGAAGGGGAATTTTACAAAATCGGATAGGTTGCCAAGGATGCTGGGCAGTACCAAAGCGGTCACATCTTTTGACTATGATGGCGATGGAGACCAAGATTTGTTCATAGGCGGGCGAGTGGTGCCGGGCAAGTACCCGTTGGCGCCAAGATCGTACATACTGGAGAACGCCAATGGACGGTTTGTGGACGTCACCGATAAGGTGGCCCCCGGTTTTTCAGGGATTGGCATGGTGAACGATATATTGCTGTCTGACTATGACGGTGATGGTGACAGAGACCTTATGGCAGTTGGGGAGTGGATGCCCATAACAATCTTCAATAATGCCAATGGTAAATTTAGCAAATCCGAAATAGCTTCATTTGAGGGCACTGGAGGCTGGTGGAACACGATAGCTGAAATCGATTTCGACAATGATGGCGACATGGACTATTTTGTGGGTAATTTAGGAGGCAACAATAAGTTCCATCCGTCCAAGGAAAAGCCCCTGCACATCTATGGGAACAACTTTGACGACGATGGGAACTACGATATGATATTGAGCAAGCTCTACGATGGGAGCCTTGTGCCTGTCAGGGGCAAGGAATGCTCGACGAGCCAGAACCCCTTTGTCAGCGAAAAGATCAAGACCTATAAGGAGTTCGCGAACTCCAGTTTGGCTGATATCTATGGGAGCGATATGCTGGAAGCTTCCTATCACAAAGAGGCGCATAAGTTCGAATCGGTGTACCTTGAGAACATGGGCAATGGGAGGTTTGAGTTGAGGCACCTGCCGAGTGTTGCCCAGTTTGGTCCGACGATGTCCTTTGTGTTCATGGACATAAATAAGGATGGCCATATGGACGTGGTGGGCTCTGGGGCGATCCACGAAACGGAGGTGGAGACCGTAAAGTACGACTCCAACATAGGTTACGTGCTGTTGGGGGATTCAAAGGGTGGTATGAGGCCCTATAGGGACCTAGGCTTTTATAATGACTATAACGCCAAGCACATGGAAGTGGTGAACGTCGGGAACAGGCCGCATATCTTCATAGCCAACAACAACTCGCCTCTGGCCATTTTTAGGATTGAGTAGAATGGAGGATCAAAAGAGATCAATGGTTGTGATGCTGCATGTCACTATGCGTTTTAAAAGGAGTTTTTGGTAAGTTTAGTATTTGAACAGTATTTTCTCCTTCAATGATTTTGATTGTTTGATTTACTTTTATGTTTTCATAAACAGTGATTTCCTTTGAAAAATGAGGCCATTTGATTTCTATTTTTTTAATGATAGAAGCTTTCCCTAAACCGATCTCCGCCATGATACTGTTACCACCAAAACTAGCATCGGTACCTACGGAATGATAAATATGTCTTTTTTTGCCATTTTCTTCAATCGTTATAATGATTTTTGCCCCCATCGCTAAACGATTACTACGTTTTCCTTCTAATACAATATTAATCCAATTGTTTTTATTGCCAATCGGATTTTCGAAAAGTAGATTTCCAAAAACGTCACCTTCAAAAGCACCACCCATAACGGCATAAATATCTTGATCACCATCGTAATCCATGTCACCAAAACCAATGGCATGGCCTTTTTGGATATGTCCAAAACCACCACTAAAAGTGACATCCTCAAATGCTTTGCCATTAACATTACGATACATTCTGTTTGGTACGATTGAGAAATAACTCGGGTCGCCTGTTGCTAAATAAAAATCTAAAAAGCCATCGTTATCCAAATCCCCAAAATTACATCCCATGGTAGCAATAGGTTCATTTAAGTTCACTTGTAAGGATACTTCTGTGAACGTTCCATTGCCATTATTTTTATATAAAAGCGGTCTATGGTCTACTACGGAATTGTTTTTTATGTTTTTAATCATCATTTCTGAGGGAGGGGTAATTGCAGAAGAAAATCCAGAGACAAATATATCTTCATGGCCGTCATTGTTATAATCAAACATCCAAGTAGGAAAACTATGGATAGGATTTGAGACTCCGGCTTCTTTAGTGGCAATTTTAAAAGAAGGTTTTCCGGTTTCCTCGGTTGTGTTAATATATAAAGTGTTTAGACCGTTATAGTTAGATAAATAAAGATCTGGGTACATATCATTATTTACATCTCCAGTTGCCACACCTTTAAAGTAGCCAGTAGCGGTAATCCTTGCTTCAATGGCGATATTTTTAAAAGTGCCGTCAGCCTGATTTAAAAACAATTCGGATTTACTTGGTTTGGTTGGTGACCATTCATTGGCGATAAATAAATCCATCCAGCCATCTAGATTAACATCGATCCATACAGCGGTTTGGGTAGGATTAAGGGAATATGTACCCGATTCAATAGTTACATCAGTGAATGTGCCATCGCCATTATTTCGCATTAATGAATTTGGAATGGCGCCGCTAGCGTGTAACCAAGCGCCGCGAAGAATGATGAAATCCATATGCCCATCATTATTGTAATCGGCATGTCTTAAGTTTTTTCCACCGAAAACGCCTTTTAATCCTGCGTTAAACGTTTTGTCTGTAAAACCTCCCGCCTTATCATTTTCGAAATATTTTATTTGATCATCAAAACCCCAGGAAGCAGCTATAATATCTAAATAGCCATCGCCATTAAAATCGTCTACACAGGTTCCACCCGCCTTTTTTTTATCATCTACACCTAAGTTCATAGCGATGTCTGTAAAGTGAGGAAAATCAGCGGAACGAGCAAAATAAGCTTCTGGTATCCTGAATTGCGACGGAACTTTATCTGGGTATTGTCCGAGGGTCATGTGTGCTATGTTCAGTAAATTTTGACATTCATAATCATTAGGATTGTGGGCCAATAATTCGTTAAGCAGCACAATAGCTTGCTGCGATCCTTCTTTTAAAACATGCTGTGCTTTTGTGCTTATGGGAATAATACAGGATTCATTGGTATGATTTGCAAGACAGTTGTCCTGTTCTGCCTTCCTCATATATGCTATAGCCAACTGTTTTTTGACCGTAAAAATCTTATCAGCTTTAGAGGGTACATTGATGGCTTCAATGGCTGTTAATACTTCTTTTAAAGTGGTGATGGATTCTTCGTTTTTTCCGATATTAAGTAGCTCAATACCATACATAAATAAAGTATTCACTTTTTTATTACCCGTCAAACCTTCAAGTTCACGAGCTAAACTGGCTGCTTTTAGATTATTTAAAACAAAAGGTGCACTCTTGGCGTCAATTTTAGAAGCTGTATGCACTACACGTTTAATCATTTCTTTAGTCTGCTCATCTGCTTCACCTGGAACACGGGTTGGCACTGTGAATGCTACAGCGGTAAAGTTATAATCCTCTTTTGGTTTTGAACAACTTAAAAATTGTAGAACAATGGATAGGCTTGATAGTAGGAGCAAATGTTTTTTGTAAGAAGAGTGCATTTTTAAGATGGAAATTTTAGTTACAATAGTAGCGAAGGTATCTTTTTTTTTTACTAAAATCAAAATATATCAAAATATATCAAAATATATTTTATTAACGCAATAGTTTTATTTTTGCAGTATTATATTTTAGTTATGCAACAAATCACAAACACTATTTTAATGATTCGTCCAGTAAATTTTAGGATGAATGAACAAACAGCTGTAAATAATTACTATCAAAAAGTATTGGATACGATATTGCCAGAAACAATTAGTGCCAAAGCCCAGAAAGAGTTTGATGATTTTGTAGTTAAACTTAAGAGTGTTGGGGTACATATTATTGTGGTTGATGACACTTTAGATACTGATACCCCAGATGCGATTTTCCCTAATAATTGGATATCTTTTCACGAAAACGGGACCGTTGCTTTGTATCCTATGTTTGCAGAAAACAGACGGTTAGAACGCAGAGAAGATGTTTTAGATCTATTAGAGGATAATGGTTTTGTTATTAATAACCTTGTAGATTATACCAGTGCAGAAGAAGAACAAATATTTTTAGAAGGTACTGGAAGTATCGTTTTAGATAGGGTAAACCAGAAAGCCTATTGCGCCTTGTCGCCTCGTGCTGACGAAGATTTATTTATTGAATTTTGTGAGGATTTTGAATATACCCCAGTAATTTTTAATGCCAGCCAAACAATTAACGGGCAGCGAAAAGCCATCTATCATACCAATGTTATGATGTGTATTGGGGATGCCTTTGCAGTTGTTTGTTTAGATTGTATTGATGATAAATCTGAGCGTAAAAATGTTGTGAGCCATTTAAAACAAGATGGCAAAGAAATAATAGCAATTACAGAAAACCAAGTATGTAATTTTGCAGGGAATATGCTTCAGGTGAAAGGTGCTAACAATAAATCTTATTTGGTTATGAGCCAAACAGCCTATAATTCGTTAACAAAAAATCAAATAGAAATACTTAAAAAATATACTGGTATTTTAACGAGTTCCTTAGATACTATTGAAGCTTGTGGTGGTGGAAGTGCACGGTGTATGATGGCCGAAGTCTTTTTGCCTAGAGAATAAATGTACTAAGCTGCTGCGGGTTTTGATTTTGGTAATTGTACATAAAAAGTACTACCAACATTTACGGTACTTTCAACCCAAATTTTACCGCCATTTAGTTCTACCAACTCTTTACAGATAGATAATCCTAAGCCAGTTCCTTTTTCGTTGTTGGTTCCAACGGTAGTAAACGAATTACTTTTAAACAGTTTTTCAATATTCTGTCTCGAAATTCCAACACCCGTATCGGCAACACTAATAATGCAGTGGCCATTACTTATATGGTTTGAAATAGTGATTTTGTCTCCTTTTTTAGAAAATTTTAATGCATTAGCCAGTAAATTTTGAATCACAATCTCTATCATACTTCTGTCGGCATAAGCAAAATCCCTTAAAGAGTGGTCTACCAATTCAATCCCTTTGGTTTCTAAACGTTGTTCAACAAGCCTTACTTTATCTTCAAAAACTTCTTGGACATCAAATAAACTAGGGTTTGGTTTAAGCGATTGCATTTGGGATTTAGACCAGTTCAATAAATTGAATAACAATAAAGATGCATTATTGGCATTTTCACTTAATTCTGGTATTAAATTATCAAATTCAGCCCTGGTTAAAGAACCATCTTTTAATAAATCAATAAAACTATTGATGGAAGATAGTGAATCTTTTAAGTCGTGCGAAATGATGGAAAACAATTTATCTTTAACATTATTAACGTTTTCTAAATGTTTGGTTTGTTCTTGAAATGCTTCATTTTGCAATTCTATCTTAATATTTTTCTCTTCTAATTCTTGGGCATATTTTAAACTACTGTTGCGTTTTAAATAAATTAATATTAAAAACGTAGAAACAATGGCTAAAGCGGCTAGTAAAGCATAAAAAATTAATTGAAGCCTATCAAAATCCTTTTTGGTCTTTGTTGTTCCTGTGTTGTCTGCAATAGTATTTCGTTCAGGAGAGTTTTGGTCAAAATTTAAACTTAAATCTAGCTCAGGGCTTTCAATAGTTTCATCATCAACGGAAACATTATTTTTGGTTAGGCTGTTTTTTAGGTCATAATACTTTCGTTGCCAAACAAATGCTTTGTCGAATCTGTTTCTAATGGAATCTAAGGTTTTCATGAGTTTGTAATGCCTTAATAACTCCATTTTATTATTGATTTCTTCAGCAATACCCCCAGCTTCCATAAGTTGTACTTCAGCAATTGCTAATTTGTTTTGCTGCAAGTTTAAGTTTCCCAGATTTATTAAAGCCGTTAATAAGCCGTCTTTGTTATTTATACGCCTATTAACATTTAAGCCTTGTTCAAGATACTTATTGGCGTTTTCGTAATCATTAAATTGCAAATACTCACCACCTAATTTGGGGTAAATAACACTTTGTATGGAATCATTATTAGTTGGATTTTTGGACAAAACTTTTTCATAGTAATCAATAGATTTTCTATGCTCTTTCTTTATGGAATAAAGTTCGGCTAATCGGCTGTTTGATATGTCAATCCCCTTTTTGTCATTTAGTTTCTCTTGAGACTGTAATGTTTTTAAATAAAATTCAATCGATTTATCATAATCTTTAATGTTGTAATAAGCTTTAGCTAAATTGTTGTATGCTGAGCGTAATTCTTTTTCAAGGCCTCTTTTTTCAAGTTCTTTAATGGCGGAAAGCGAGTATTGTAAACCCTTGGCATAATTCCCTCTTTTTATTTCGATAAGACCAATGCTGTTGTTAACTTTTGCAACTCCCAAGAGATTTTTTAATTGATTGAATATATCTTTAGATTTGGCATATTCATTCATGGCATTGATATAATCATTTTTTTGCGCATAAATTAATGCTTTGTAATAGGTGATTTCTGCTATGCCTTTTTTGTAATCTAAGGTGTATGAAAGTTTTTCACTTTCTATAATGTACTTTAATGCCCTATCGAAGTCATTAATTTCGTAAAGTTTTTCAATAAGTTTAATGGATGTGTTGACCTTTAAAGTATCGGCATTTTGAAACGCTAATTGTATGGATAACGCATCTATGTCCGAGTTTTGTGAAAACCCAGATTTTAAG
>NCDW01000315.1 GCA_002280395.1 Flavobacteriales bacterium 32-35-8 | reverse complement strand
ATCTTAATTATGAAGTATAACTAAAACGTTATAGTTGATTTTAATAATCGACATTTTATTAAATTAATTTCGACATTCTATTTTGAAAAACGAAAAAAGCGCGCTTTGATGCTTTTTCCTCGGCTTTTTTCTTAGAAGTTGCCCTAGCTTTTGCAACAACCTTCCCGTCAATGGAAAGTTTCACCGAAAAATGCCTAATCTCGTCATTCCCTGTGTCTTCATAAACATGGTAACCAAAGGTTTTCTTTTCCTTTTGGCACCATTCAATAAGCAAGCTTTTATAACTAATAACCTTGCCTTCAAGCGTTTCAATATCTACATATGGAATAATGACACGATTATATATGAATTTTTCGCAATACTTATAGCCCTTGTCTAAAAATATAGCACCTACCAAAGCTTCGAACAAATTGCCGTGAATATTATCTCCAAATTGCCCGGTTGGAATTTTACTTTCAACCAATTTTATGAGGTTTAATTCTCTTCCCAATTCATTCAAATGTTCCCTACTAACTATTTTTGAACGCATTTTGGTTAAATAGCCTTCATCACCACTAGGGACTTCTAAAAACAAATGTGATGCAATTACGGCGCTTAGCATGGCGTCCCCCAAAAACTCCAAGCGTTCGTAATTAATAACATTCCCAATACTATCCTTAATATTCATGGAACATTTGCTTAGGTTTAAAGCCAAGTATTTTAGTTATTTCCATAAAAAAATTCCCGTTGCGTTTAAAACGGGAATTTAGTATGTTACGAATGTAATTCATCTGAAAATTTCTATTGTCCTATAAGGTCAGATGTTATAATAAACCTATTGATGTGAATTTCATAAAATAACATATCATAATGGTTTATTTCATTCGGGATTTAGTCTATTTTTTTGAACAATACACAGGCGTTGTGACCGCCAAATCCAAATGTATTGCTCATAGCTACTTTAACGTCTCGCTTTTGAGCCTTGTTTAAAGTTAAATTTAATTCAGGATCAATGTTTTCGTCGACTGTTGAATGATTGATTGTTGGTGGCACAATGCCATGCTCCATAGCTAAGATAACCGAAATGGCTTCAATAGCTCCAGCGGCACCCAATAAATGACCCGTCATTGACTTAGTTGAATTAATATTAATTTTTTTAGCGTGGTCTCCAAATATTTCCGATATAGCCTTAAGCTCAGCAACATCTCCAAGCGGTGTTGAGGTTCCATGAGTATTAATATGGTCTACATCTTCGGCTTTCAGTCCAGCATTCTCCAAACAATTTCTCATTACAGCTATAACGCCAATACCATCTGGATGAGGTGCTGTCATATGATAAGCATCAGATGACAACCCACCGCCAACAAATTCAGCATAAATTTTTGCTCCTCTTGCTTTAGCATGCTCATAGTCTTCTAGAACCAGTGCACCTGCACCTTCTCCAAGAACAAATCCATCTCTTGTGCCATCAAATGGTCTAGATGCTGTTTCTGGGCTTTCATTTCTGGTTGATAAGGCATGCATAGCATTAAACCCTCCCATACCCGCAATGGTAACAGCTGCTTCACTTCCTCCAGTAACAATAACATCGCAATGGCCTAAACGAATCATGTTTAGAGCATCAAACATAGCGTTTGCCGCAGAAGCACAAGCAGAAACCGTGGTATAGTTTGGCCCCATGAAACCATATTTAATAGAAATATTGGCAGGAGCAATATCTGCTATCATTTTGGGAATAAAGAATGGATTGAATCTTGGAGTTCCGTCACCTTCAGCAAAGTTTAAAACTTCTTGCTGAAAAGTTTCCAATCCCCCAATACCAGCACCCCATATAACACCTACTCGTAGCTTATTTACTTTATCTAAATCTAATTTGGCATCGGCAATGGCTTCATCGGCAGCTACCATAGCATACTGCGCAAATTTGTCCATTTTCCTAGCCTCTTTCTTATCAATAAAATCTGTAACCTCAAAACCCTTTAATTCGCAAGCAAATTTGGTCTTGAATTTTTCGGTATCATAATACGTTATAGGCGCAGCACCACTTTTACCACTAACTAACCCTTCCCAATATTCTTGAATGGTATTGCCAATTGGTGTTAAAGCTCCTAATCCTGTGACTACAACTCGCTTTAATTCCATAAAATGTAATGCTTATTTTGCCGCTTCTATATAAGAAATAGCTTGACCAACTGTAGCGATGTTCTCAGCTTGATCGTCTGGAATTTGAATGTCAAATTCTTTTTCGAATTCCATGATTAATTCTACAGTGTCTAATGAGTCTGCTCCTAAATCGTTAGTGAAGCTAGCTTCCGTTACAACTTCGTTCTCATCAACTCCCAATTTGTCTACGATAATCGCTTTTACTCTTGATGCAATGTCTGACATAATCTTT
>NCDW01000314.1 GCA_002280395.1 Flavobacteriales bacterium 32-35-8 | reverse complement strand
AGAAAAATTACTCTTGCATACCGCCGGAGAGGTAGCTCATAAAAGAAGAAAAAGAGGTCTAAAATTAAATTATCCAGAAGCAATTGCCTTAATAAGTTCAGAGCTTTTAGAAGCAGTGCGAGATGGAAAAACAGTTGCCGAACTCATGCACTATGGAACTACAATTCTTAAACGTGAAGATGTAATGGAAGGAGTGCCAGAAATGATACACGATATTCAAATTGAAGCTACCTTTCCTGATGGAACTAAATTAGTAACCGTTCATAATCCAATAAAATGATACCAGGCGAATATATTTTAAAAGAAGAACCAATTCAAATTAATGTTGGTAAGAGGACAGTTGTTATTGAAGTGACTAATACGGGCGATCGTCCTATACAGATAGGGTCTCACTTTCATTTTTTTGAAGTGAATAAAAAAATGAATTTTAATCGAATGGAGACTCTTGGAATGAGATTGAACATTGCTTCAGGAACAGCAGTGCGTTTTGAGCCAGGTGAAGAAAAAGAGGTAGAATTGGTAGAGATAAGTGGCGATAAAATTATTTTTGGTTTTAATAATTTGATTGATTCAAGTATTATGGCTTTAGATAAAGAAACAATTCAAGAAAAATTAAACCATTTTCTAAAACCTTAATTCACGATGAGTATAGAAATTAACAGAATAAAGTATGCCAATATGTTTGGGCCAACAGTTGGTGATAAAGTACGTTTGGCTGATACTGAATTGTTTATAGAAATCGAAAAAGACTTTTCGATATATGGTGAAGAAGCTAAATTTGGTGGAGGAAAAACCATTCGTGATGGAATGGCACAATCTGCTAGAGCAACTAGAAAGGAAGGCGTACTTGATTTTGTAATTACAAATGCAATGATTATTGATCATTGGGGAATTGTAAAAGGAGACATTGGCATTAAAGACGGGAAAATTGTAGGAGTAGGAAAAGCAGGAAATCCAGATACCATGGATGGAATCACTGAAAATATGATTATTGGAGCTTCAACAGAAGTGCATTCGGGAGCAGGATTGATTGTTACAGCAGGAGGAATAGATACGCACATTCATTTTATTTGTCCTCAACAAATAGATCATGCTTTGTACAGTGGAGTTACAACTATGATTGGTGGAGGAACAGGCCCAGCCGATGGAACAAATGCAACAACGGTTACACCTGGAGCTTGGAATATTCAAAAAATGTTAGAAAGTGCTGAAGCTTTTCCAATGAATTTGGGCTTTTTTGGAAAAGGAAACTGTTCTACACTTGCTCCACTTGAAGAGCAAATAGAAGCGGGTGCTTTGGGATTAAAAATCCATGAAGATTGGGGCGCTACACCAGCCACAATCGATGCTTCGTTAAAAATAGCCGACAAATACGATATCCAGGTAGCTATACATACGGATACACTTAATGAAAGTGGGTTTTTAGAAGATACAATCAAAGCCATTGACGGAAGAGTAATTCATACGTTTCATACAGAAGGAGCCGGCGGAGGACATGCTCCTGATATTATCAAAGCAGCCATGTATCCTAATGTTTTGCCTTCAAGTACTAATCCTACGCGTCCGTTTACAATTAATACCATTGACGAACATTTAGATATGTTAATGGTTTGCCATCATTTGGACAAATCAGTTCCTGAGGATGTGTCTTTTGCTGATTCTAGAATTCGTCCCGAAACAATTGCCGCAGAAGACATATTGCAT
>NCDW01000102.1 GCA_002280395.1 Flavobacteriales bacterium 32-35-8 | reverse complement strand
GTAGCTGATAAAAATTATCAGGAATTTGTAAGCCATAGTTGCTAGGGTTTTCATTTGCCAAAATAATACCAAGCATGGTGCGTTGACATTTAGCACAAATGTTACAATTTGCCCCATTTCTTAATTCTGAATAACAAACTCTTAAATTTATTTTTTCATTATGCTCTTTAGCGAAATTTATCACATTAACGATTTTTTCAGGTCTACGCAAGTGATAACCATCATGTGTTACTTTAATGTTGGCCCATTTCATATTTTCATCAACTTCAGGTCTCGAACCCCAGCTAAAATCAACTTCTTTTGTGTTAGAAGAAGCAATAAAAACGTGTTTTACACCCAATAAACTTGTTAAGGGAGCAAGAACTCCTAAAAGAGCCATAGCATGTTGTATTTCTCCCCACCAACTTAAACTGTTGATTAGCAAGCTTACCTTGTATGTGTAAAAATCTCTTAAATTAGACTCTAAATAGATAAGCTTTGTATTATCAATAATATTTTCTTTTTCATTAAAAATTTTAAATTGGTTCCATCTAGTGGTATCTTCAATTTTCACATCGGCACCATGAACAGAAACTAAATATGGTTTTTTATCATAATTACGAGTTAGAGATTCAAAAGAGTCTAATCCTCCACTAAATAGTAACATTGAGTTATTTTCTTGGAATGTATTACTTACCAATTTTTTAAAGATTAATTTCCCTTTATTTTTAATTTTAGGATGGTGCTTTTCAAATTGATTTTTAAGTTCTATCAAAGCCTTGTAAAATGTTTCATCTAATTCATCTACAAACACATCGAATCCAGCAAACCATGCTATGGGCATAATATTGGCTAAAAAGGGTATAACTGCCAAACTTAAAGGGGTGTTGCTAACATCTTGATCATATGCAACATAAAAGGGATTTTTTGTGTTGAAATACGATTTAATTTGTGGCGTTAAACTATAGCCATAGGCTATTTTTTTACCATCTTCTTCAAATATAATTTTATGGAGTGTAAGCATATTATCGTTTGATTTTATTTAAAATCGGTGCTAATGATGATTTGAACAATTCCTTTTCAAAATAGATAAGTCCAAAGTTATACATAATAACCGCATATACTATAGAATAACAGGCCGCTTTGGTTATAAAATTAAGCCAACCCATACCAGGGATGTAAGTTATTAAATATCCTAAACTTATTATTATGATGATGGTTATAATGGTTTTGTTGGAGAGTTCTTTAAAAAATCTAAAAATGTTAAGCCCGATTACCTTATGGTAGTAAAAATTCATCACATTTTGCACGATAACCCAACCCGTAACGGTGCCCGCTATCATTCCCAGAGCGCCGTATGCTTTTGCTAAGAAAGCCCCTAATACAACCCCTAAAAACAAAAAGGAGATGTATAAAATGGCTTTAAAGGATAATTTGTTTTTGGCTTCCAAAATAGAATTTCCAAAGCCTTGAACCAAAGGTAGGGTATAGGCACACATTATCAATAAGGCTATCACCCATATTTCGTGGCTGCCGTCAACCCCTAGTTCCTTGCCTACCCACAAATACACAAATTGTTTACCAAATAAGATGAAAGCCAATAAAATATACATGAGTATGATAAACGATATGCGCCCAATTTTTATCATCATCGATGTCAATTCTTCCCCAGTGGCATTTCCAACGGTCATTTTGGTCGCACGGGGCAAAAACACACTGGATATGGCCGTAGAAAACGATCCGTAATAGGTGCCCAACACAATCCCAATGCCATAAATGGTTAATACTTCGGGTAGAGCCATACTGCCCAAAATCCAATGGCCAGCTTTCCATTGGAACATGCTTACCAGTGCGAATACAAAAATCCATAGCGAATAGCCAAAAATTTGTTTTACATAGTTTAGTTTAAACTCGTGCAATTTAAAACGAACTTTAAGCTTAAAAAACACATAATACAATTCCGCTAGTATAAATAAGATGTTAAAAACCGTGTCTATTATTACCAGTGCAATGGCTTTGCCACCTAAAATCAAAACAGCAACAATGGTAATGGTGCGCAATATGTAACGTATAATATTAACGGTTTTAGGAAACACAAAGGCTTCATATCCATAGCAAATACCTGTGAAACTACCTCCGGGCAGGCCTATGGCTAAATTGGCAATAAGGAGCAAAAAAATAGTTTTTGCAATGCGAATCTCTTCGGCATTCATTTTTGTAAAGTAAGCGTCAATATACCCATAAAATCCAATACCAATACCTATAACCGTTAATGAAATAACTCCATAAATGAGCATCGTGGTCGCTAAAAAATTTTCCTCGCCTTTTCGGTCATCTTCAGCCCTGTATTTTGCCACAAACCTAACAATGGTGTTGTTAAGCCCTAAATCTAATACGGAGATAGTGCCTACAAGTGCGCCTATAGCTGTATAAATACCATATTCAGCTTTTCCAATATGATTTAAAATAAAGGGGGTAATAAACAACCCCACTGCATTTGTTAAAAATATAGTGGTATAGTTTAATAAGGCGCCTTTTTTTAATTGACTCACAATAAGTTAGATTTGGTTTTACAGCCTTCCACTAACGGATTCGGTTAAAACCCCTTTAACATCATAAATAATGCCTTTGGGAGTTAAAAGGTCTTTCAGGTTGAGATTTAAAAACTCTTGGTGTGCCACAGTTAAAATGATGGCATCAAATTTGGCATTTGGTAATTGGGTCATGGTTTTTAGATTGTATTCATGCATGACTTCTTCGGGGTTTGCCCAAGGGTCGTATATGGTGATATCGGTTCCATAGCTTTGTAATTGGGTAATAACATCAACAGCCTTGGTATTGCGTACATCGGGGCAGTTTTCCTTAAAGGTGATGCCCAGATTTAAAATTTTAGCCCCTTTGATACGAATATCGTTCCTTACCATTAATTTAATGATTTCTGAAGCCACATATTGCCCCATGCCATCGTTTACGCGGCGGCCTGCTAAAATAATTTCTGGATGGTAACCCACCTCTTGGGCTTTTTGTGCCAAGTAATAGGGATCGACCCCAATGCAATGTCCACCAACAAGCCCTGGTTTAAAAGGTAAAAAATTCCATTTGGTACCAGCGGCTTCCAACACGGCATGGGTATCGATGTCCATAAGGTTGAAAATTTTGGCCAATT
This sequence comes from Flavobacteriales bacterium 32-35-8, assembly GCA_002280395.1. Lineage (GTDB taxonomy): Bacteria > Bacteroidota > Bacteroidia > Flavobacteriales > Flavobacteriaceae > Confluentibacter. The sequence continues at coordinate 4,626 of NCDW01000102.1, read as the reverse complement.
CGTTTACAAAGGCAATATTGATATCGCGTTGCGAGTTTTCAATTACTTTGGCTGCTTCGGCCACTTTAATGGTAGGAGCGAGGTGCGTGCCTGCCGTGATGATGGAGGCATATAAATCGTTTACTTTTTTACCAATAGCAGGCGTGGAGCCCGCAGTGACTTTCAGTATTTTATCGACGGTATGCAATTTGTCCCCCGGGTTGATGCGCTCGGGAGAATAGCCGGCATAGAAATCTTGATTAAATTTTAACCCGCTCACACGCTCAAGCACAGGCACACATTCGTCCTCGGTAACACCTGGATAGACGGTAGATTCATAAATAACAATGTCGCCTTTTTTAAGCACTTTGCCTACAGTTTCACTCGATTTATAGAGAGGTGTTAAATCGGGGCGGTTGTTTTTATCAATAGGCGTGGGCACCGTTACAATATAATAGTTACAATCCTTTATATCGTTTAAATTTGATGAACAAAACAACCCTAAATCGTGGTTGTTTGTATTTTTTATAACCGCTTTAAGCACATCGGGTGCCACTTCTAGGGTGACATCGTTGCCATCTTGCAGTTGGTCAATTCTTTTTTGATTGATATCGAATCCCACAACGCTATATTTAGTTGCAAATAGGCGCGCTAAGGGCAACCCTACATATCCTAACCCTATGATGGCTATTTTGATGTGTTCCATTTTACTATTTATTGTTTAATCGTTTAATCGTTTAATTGTTGATTTGTTGATTTGTTTAATCGGGTATTGTTTATTTATTTTTCACTAATCACTAATCACTAATCACTAATCACCATTATTGTCCTATGGCGTAATATTCAAATCCTATAGTTTCCATGGTGTGTTTATCTAAAATATTTCTACCATCAAAAATAAAGGCTGGTTTTTTCATGTGGGTATAAATTTTATGCCAGTCGTATGTTTTAAACTCATCCCACTCGGTCATAATAGCAACCGCGTGGGCATCCTTTAAAGCATCGTACGGGTTAGTTGCTGTAACTACATGTTTAAGATTGTCTTCTTCACTTCTTGAGTTGAGATAATTTAAATCTGTTTGGACCTTAACCGCAGACACTTTGGGGTCGTAAACAGCTATATGGGCTTGCTCACTCACCAAATGATCGGCAACATAAATAGCTGCAGATTCCCGGGTATCATTGGTGTCTTTTTTAAACGCCCAACCTAAAAACCCAATTTTTTTACCAGAAACGGTATTGTATAATGTTTTAATGAGCCTATCGGAAAAACGTCTCTTTTGGTGATCGTTCATAATGATGACCTGTTCCCAATAATCGGCAACCGCATGCAAATTATAACTTCGGGCAATGTACACCAAATTCAATATATCCTTTTGAAAACATGATCCGCCAAAACCTACAGAGGCTTTTAAAAATTTAGAACCAATACGTGAATCCATTCCAATGGCTTTCGCTACCTCGTTTATATTGGCTTCGGTAAGCTCACATAACTCTGAAATGGCATTTATTGAGGATATCCGTTGCGCTAAAAAGGCATTGGCGGTTAATTTAGATAACTCTGACGACCAAAGGTTTGTTTTTAATATCTTTTCTGGTGACACCCAACTTCTGTATATATTGGCGAGACTTTCTATAGCTTCTTCTGACTCTCCACCAATCAATACCCTATCGGGGCTTAATAAATCCTCAACAGCGGTACCTTCGGCCAAAAATTCAGGATTCGATAAAATATCGAATTTTACATGGTTTCCCGTATTGTGTAGGATGCTTTTAATGGCTTCGGCGGTTCGCACGGGCAATGTGGATTTTTCCACAACGATTTTATCGGTTTTGGCAACATCGGCAATGTTTCTGGCACATAATTCAATGTATTTTAAATCGGCCGCCATGCCTTTACCTTTGCCATAGGTTTTAGTGGGTGTATTAACCGAAATGAAAATCATTTCAGAGGTATCAATAGCGGTATCGATATCCGTTGAAAAAAACAGATTTTTACCTCGGGTTTCTTTTACGATGTCGGCCAACCCAGGCTCATAAATGGGTAATTTAGATAAATCTTCATCATTCCAAGCAGCAATTCTGTCGGCATTAATATCAACAATGGTTACGTTTATATGTGGATTGTTTTTAGCAATAACGGCCATGGTAGGACCTCCAACATAACCTGCGCCAATGCAACAAATATTTTTTATTAATTTCATTAAACTTTATTATTTTTATTATTTGTCCAATACCAATGAATGGCTTCTTTTAGGCCGTCTTTAATATTGTATTTAGGATGGTAATGTAATAATCGTTTTGCTTTGTCAATAGATGCCAGCGAGTGGGGGATGTCCCCAATTCTATTGGCCCTATGGGTAATGGTTATATTACCAATAGCACTGTCAAATTCAGATAAATAGGTTTTTAATAAGGTTGCCAATTCCAAAAGTGTGGTGCGCTCTCCATAAGCCACGTTGTAAACCGTATTTAAAGCGTCCTTGTTATCTATGGTCAGGGCATTGATGTTCATTTGAACCACATTATCTATATAGGTAAAATCCCTCGAATAACTACCGTCTCCATTAATAACAGGAGATTCATGGTTCATAAACTGTTGAACAAATTTTGGAATTACGGCAGCATACGCACCGTTGGGATCTTGACGTTTCCCAAACACGTTGAAATAGCGCAACCCAATGGTATCAAAATTATAGGTGGTGTGAAAAATATCGGCATATAATTCATTCACATATTTTGTAATGGCATAAGGCGACAGAGGTTTGCCAATGGTGTCTTCTACTTTTGGAAGCGCTTCGTGGTCTCCATAGGTGGACGAACTCGCGGCATACACAAACCGTTTTACGCCAGCATCCCTGGCAGCGACGAGCATATTTAAAAAACCAGACACATTCACATCATTGGTGGTAATTGGGTCGTTGATAGATCTGGGCACAGACCCTAAAGCGGCCTCATGCAGCACATAATCAACATCTTTACAAGCTATTTGGCAATCGGACAGGTTTCTAATATCCCCTTCTACAAGTTTAAAATTTGGCAATGTTAAAAAAGGTAGGATGTTTTCTCTTTTTCCTGTAGAAAAATTATCTAAACACACAACATTTATGTTGTAAGGTAATAAGGCTTCACATAAATTAGAGCCAATAAAACCAGCACCTCCCGTGATAAGGATTCGTTTTCCCTGTAATACATCTAATTGTTGATTGGTCATTTAAATCTGGGGTTTTAATTAACAGGAGCAAATATGAAAAAAATAAACCGAAAGTATACTAACTATTATATTAAGGTTATGATTTTTCCGATGAAATTCAAACAAATGCCAAAAACATGGATTTAATGAATGATTGTAATAAGATAGGGGTGTATTGATAGGTTTTTGGCGACCTATTTCAGTAAAAAATCGATTAAATTGTGTCTTTTTACTTTCAATGAATACCTCAAATGTCGTTAACCGATTATAAATTATCTTTTAGCGAAATAACAAAAAACTTCTCTGATTACATGAAAAGTATCCTTAAATTTGACCCACCTAATACAAAATTGAATTGATTAATAGCAACATTAATTTAACTGTATTAAATGTTACACAAAACCCTCTATTTTATCTAATTTCCTATAGCGATAGAATACTAACATTTAATAACGGATAAATAAAGCTAATAATAATTGTATGTTAATTTTGTTTTACACACGCAAAAGGGAGATTACAAGCAGAAAGAATTTTTGTTTTATAAAACATGGTGGATTATTTCACTATGGATCATTTGTATGTCATAAATTTAATGATGTTAATACTAAATAAATGTTGACTAAAACTAAAATATATTTATCGTCACCCCACATGGGAGGATCTGAACAAAAGTTTGTTAAAGAAGCTTTTGACACGAATTGGGTAGCGCCACTAGGCCCTAATGTGGATGGTTTTGAAAATGATATAGAAAATTATTTAGGCAATAACGCTCATGTTTCTGTATTAAGTTCTGGAACGGCATCCATTCATATAGCACTCCAATTATTGGGTGTTTCCAAAGGCGATGAAGTGCTTTGCCAAAGTTTTACCTTTTCGGCATCTGCCAATCCGATTGTTTACCAAGGAGCCACACCTGTTTTTATAGATAGCGAATCAGACACTTGGAACATGTCTCCAGAATTGCTTGAAATTGCCATTAAAGATAGACTGGAAAAATATAAAAAGCCTAAAGCCATTATAGCGGTGCATTTATACGGAATGCCTTATAAGGCGAACGAGATTAATGCCATAGCCAAAAAATACGATATTCCCGTGATTGAGGATAGCGCTGAAGCTTTGGGAAGCACCTATTTTAATCAAGCTTGTGGGACACTCTCCGATATTGGGATTTTATCTTTTAACGGAAACAAAATCATAACCACATCTGGAGGCGGCGCATTGATAACAAAAAATCTTAGCCTAAAACAAAAAGCTGTTTTTTTAGCAACGCAAGCCCGCGATAATGCTCCACATTATGAACACTCATCCATTGGTTACAATTATAGGATGAGTAATGTATTGGCAGGCATCGGCCGTGGCCAAATGGAAGTTTTAGATGAACGTGTTGCTGCCAGAAGGCGAAATTTTGATTTTTATAAATCTAACCTATCCAAATTTGATACCATTGAATTTTT
>NCDW01000101.1 GCA_002280395.1 Flavobacteriales bacterium 32-35-8 | reverse complement strand
CTTTTGCTTTTTTATATTCATTCTCGGTTAATCTGAATCTTCCTTTTTTTGCTCTAATTCCTTTTACTTCTGCTAAAAATGAATTTTCATTTACATCGATTTGAAAATCATAACCATCTCCATATAATCTTGCGTCTTCAATTATTCCATCTTTAAAAGTATCAATTGAATTATAATTATTTAGGAAATAAAGCTCAGCTTCCAATCCCGTTTCTTGAAGTTTTTTAAATCTGGATTTAACAATAGGTTTAACTTCAACTGAAATATCTTTTATTTTAAATTTATCTTTTAAAAATAGTTTTACAATGTTGGCGTAACCATTTACATTTTCATTAACAAACAAACTATCAATTAAAAGTTTTCTATGTATATAAGTGTTTCCTTTTTGCCACCAACCTTTCCTTCCGTTTTCAAAGAAAGGGTCAAATAAATCCATTCTGTTTTTGACAACGCTACCAGTTTCAACTATTCCTAATTCAACAAAATAATCAAAAAAAGAGAGTTTAGTTTTAAACCCAAATTGTTTAATAAATTCATTATCAAATTTTGCCAAACCATATCCCAGAAGGTTTAGAATTTCATAGTTCTCGTGTTTATTACTTTTCATATTCCAGCAAAAAGGTCAATGAATTTAAAAGTTGGTTTTTCAGGTGCAGGAAAAGGGATGGTGTTTTTATAATTGAAAATCAAGTATTGTAAGGCTTCTTCAGCAACCTTAATTGTTACCTTATTTTTCGAGTTTTCTTTTTCAAGTATTTCTTTTACAAAATCGACAGCGGTTTCTTTATAAAATTTTGAAACACCATTTTTATGATTATGCAGATAATGAGTAAAAGAAGCTTGAAGTAAACTTTCTGGTTCTATAATTTCAATTTTGAATTTTTTGCCATCTATGTTTTCTATTATTGTTTTTTCTGCTACCATATAAATATCCTTCAAAATTATCTAAGCAAGATAATAAGTCTTTTACTAACTATTCATTAAGTAATAATAGTTTTTTCCATGTTTTTTGAACAATATTTCAACTAAAAAAGCCCTTCTACCGAAAGGTAACGCATATCGCTTTTTATAGCGTTTGCCATCGCTTGCAAGCAATTTCAGTTGGGTAGTGAGACTAACCAACTAGGTAGTGGCACTAACCACTTCGCTATTTTCTTTTTTTAATTTGGCTTTTAGGTACTTCCAATAGTTTCGGGTTTTGGTGTAGTCGTCTTGGTCAGTAAGCACAGCACAATATCCAACACCGAAAACCACCACCTGGCGTTTTGCTCGTCCCATAGGGCGCGCACCTCGCGGTCGTCAAAAAAACGGATGGATATTTTTTGCTGTTCCTTCATGCTATTTATGCACTGTTCGTATTCATCTATCGTTAAAATTTTTCCCTTCAAAAAAGCCCTTCCACCGAAAGGTAACGCTCACCCGTATCATAATTGATGGTAAGAATGGTTGCTTTTTTATCGGCTGTTTCAAGTTGTTTCCTAACGGCAGCCAAGGAGGCACCTGTGGAAATACCCACTAAGATACCTTCTGTTTTTGCAAGATTTTGAACTTCGGAGAAGGCTTCTTCTTTGGTAATTTTAAAAACACCATCTAGTATTTTGGTATTTAATACGGCAGGAATAAAACCTGGCCCGATGCCTTGTAAGGGGTGTGGTCCGGGTTCGCCACCAGAAAGTACGGGAGAATCATTTGGTTCTACAGCGATTGCTTTTAAGTGGGGAAATTTTTCTTTTAAAATTTCCGCCATACCAGTAATATGCCCGCCAGTACCAACACCTGTAATTAAATAATCAAAACCCTCTGGAAAATCGCTGACTATTTCTAAAGCCGTTGTTTTACGGTGAATGTCTGGATTGGCTGGATTGGTAAATTGCGAAGGCATCCACGCATTTTTATTTTGGGCAAGCAATTCATCGGCCTTGGCTAAGGTGCCTTTTAGTCCCAATTCTCTAGGCGTCAACACCAATTGAGCACCATAAGCAGCCATAAGTGCCCGTCTTTCGACCGACATGGATTCTGGCATCACTAAAGTCAGCTTGTAGTTTTTAACGGCGGCAACCATGGCCAGACCGATACCGGTATTTCCAGACGTTGGCTCAATGATTTCCATGCCGGGTTTTAGAATGTTTTTCTTTTCGGCATCTTCAATCATTGCCAAAGCAATTCTATCCTTGATGCTGCCTGCTGGATTTGCTTTTTCGAGTTTCATCCACACATCGGCATTGGGGAATAATTTAGATAATTTCACCACAGGTGTATTGCCAATACTTTCTAGTATATTATTGATTTTCATGGTTTTGAACTAGTTGTTAGTTTTTAACTAATGTACTTAAAAAAGTTTCATAAAAATGAGATGACTATTTATTTAGTCATCAACTTGTGTAATTCCTTAGCAAACTGCTCTCCAAAATCTATAAAGCCGGCACTATCGTAATGCCATTTATCGGAGTATTTATAGTATTTTGTGGTTCTTACAATAGCGGCGTTGCCATCGGTTTTAGTAAATTTTTCCTGGGCATAGGTTACCAAATCACCATAATTCCAAACAAGGCCATCGGCATCGTTAAAGGAGTCGGATATTTTTCCAATTATTACTGGTAAATCATCGGTAAGGAGACTGGCACGCATTAAGTCCATCAAGCGTTTTAGGTTGTCGTAATATTTTAAAGCAATGGCTTCGGTTTTATCAGCATCCGATTCGCCTTGCATCCACAAAATCCCCGCAGGCACCAACACATCTTCTTTGCCATCATTATTAATATCTTTTACGCTTAGGGCATTTTTAATGGTTTTTAAATAATGATCGTATTGGTTGATACCTTTTTTACCATTAAAATCGGCTTCCCAAGAACCAAAAGAACTCGCCGCCAAACTGTCTATGCTGGAACCATTTCTGGAATATTTAATGAGGGCGATTTTATCATTCGGATAGAGTTCTTGCATGCGTTTGGCAAACGATAACTCAATGCCAAACCTATCGGAATATTTGTTGGTTTTCCCATCCGTTTGAAAACCGATACCGTGACCGGGTTTCAATACGCTCCAATAACCCAAACCTCCAGAGGTGTCTCCATCTATGGCAGAATTCCCATGGAAAATATAAACATCTTTAAACTCTTTGTTCAGCTCTTTTGGTAAGTCTTTATTATAACCAAATCCCTCCATATTGGACTGTCCACCTAAATAAAATACCCGAATGGTGTCTTTTGATTTTTGTGCAGATAGGGTAATTGGTAAAACGAATAGAACGGCAAGAAATAGATTTTTCATTTCAATTTAGTTTTGTGGTGGTTGTGTTTTAAAAATGATTGTTAATCGAGTGAATTTAAAACATTTTTGTGTTCTCGATACAAAATTCTTAAAAAAGAATTTCACTTGAACTGACAGGCTAACAATAAACAACCATTAGAAATTAAATGTCAGTCTGAGCGCAGTCGAAGACCTCGTAAACAAGCACTTCGACTGCGCTCAGTGTGACAAATTTATATAATTAATTGTAGACCCAACAGGTTACTTGTAGAAATTCATCTCATCCAAATATTTCCAAACGCCTTGCGGCAACATGGGTTGCACATTGAGGCCTTTTTTTATGGCACTGCGGATGTAGGTAGAAGATAATTCCATGATAGGCGCATCTACACGATGAATTTTTTGATGGTTATCGAATTGGGTTTCTATCGGACCTTCTGAAATTCTTGGATAGACGTAGATATCATGATTTTCTAAAATCACCTGATAGTTTTTCCACTTGTGAAAACCCTTTAAATTGTCTTCGCCCATAATCAAGCAAAACTCGTGTTGTGGGTGTTTTTCCTGTAAATAGGCAAGCGTGTTAACGGTATAATTGGGTTGCGGTAAGTTGAACTCAATATCGGAAGGCTTTAGTTTTGGATACTCTTTTGTGGCTAGATAAACCATTTCCAAACGTTGATAATTATCCAACAAGGTGTCTTTCTTTTTAAACGGATTATGCGGCGTAACCACAAACCAAATTTGGTCTAAATCGCTATGTTCGGCTAAATAATTACCAATGACCAAATGACCGATATTTATGGGATTGAAAGAACCGAAATATAAGCCGATTTTCATGGTTTAGGAGTTTACAAAATTACCAACCAGCGTTTCAGCCTTTTTCAAGGCATTTTCCAAGACATCGTTTTCAATAATCACATCGAATAAAGGCGCGGTGGCGAGTTCGGCAGATGCTTTGGCAACACGCATATTTATTTTGTCGGCACTCTCGGTACTGCGTTTTTTTAAGCGGATTTTAAGCTCATCGATACTTGGTGGTTTTACAAAAATCGCCAAGGTTTGTTCTGGAAATTTCCGTTTGATGCGCAAGCCACCAGACACATCAATATCGAAAATAACGTGTTTGCCTTTTGCCCAAATACGCTCGACCTCCGTTTTTAAAGTGCCGTAAAAATTATCCCGATACACTTCTTCCCATTCTAGAAAAGAGTCGTTTTTTATCTTGGCTTTAAAAGCTTCCGTGGATAGAAAATAATAATCTTTTCCGTCAACCTCTTCACCACGTTTTTCCCTAGACGTTGCAGAAATGGAAAATTCTAAATTGAGTGCTTCAATGCCCAATAAGTGTCTTACAATGGTGGTTTTTCCAGAACCAGATGGTGCTGAAAACACGATGAGTTTGCCTTGTTTGTTATGAGTAGTTTCTTCTGTTGCCAAATTTCTAATTTTTAAGCACTTCGACTGCGCTCAGTGTGACATTAAGTTATCTATGTTTGTCTATTTTCTATAAAACATTTAATAACTGTTCTTTTATTTTCTCCAATTCATCCTTCATTTGAACAACGAGTTGTTGCATGGGCGCATAATTACTTTTAGAGCCAATGGTATTGATTTCACGACCCATTTCCTGACTGATGAAGCCCAATTTTTTCCCGTTGGAATCCACAGAATCAATGGATTCTATAAAATAATTGAGGTGATTTTTTAAACGGACTTTTTCTTCGGTAATATCAAATTTTTCAATGTAATACACCAATTCTTGTTCAAAGCGATTTTCGTCGTACTTATCTTTTAATTCTTCAACGCCTTTTAACAAACGTTCCCTCACGCCTTCAATACGCGCAGGATCCATGGCTATCACTTTATCTAACAAATCGCTGATGATAGCAACACGATTATTAAAGTCTTTTTCAAGCACTTTGCCTTCATTTAGGCGGTAATTATTTAAAGCTTCTATGCCTTTGATGATTTCCGATTGAATGGCTTTCCATTCAGCTTCATCGATTTCTTCGCGAACCGTGTTTAAAGCATCCGGAAAACGAACCGCCATTTTTAGGAGTTCAATTTCATCACCATCTACCACTTTTTTAAGCTGATTGATATATTGTTTTACTATAGGGATATTTATTTGGGTAGACGTATCTTCCGCAGTCATTTCAATAAAAATGGAGAAATCTATTTTGCCGCGCTCTAAGGTATCGGCTAGAATTTTTCTAATATCCAATTCTTTTTCCCTGTAAATGGAGGGCATTCGGGTATTTAAATCTAAGCTCTTGCTGTTTAAGGATTTTAACTCGATGGTTATTTTTTTGGTTGGTAACTGCAAAACAGATTTTCCGTAACCTGTCATTGAATATATCATATATGCGGTATTTAGTTACACAAAGGTAATTAAAACCCTAAGGTAATGAAACATTTAGAGCACACTTCTATGGGTTTTGCTTAAGAACATCGAGTCCGCATTGTAAAAATTGGGCGTATTCGTCTTCATTAGGCGTGTATCCCACTGGGGAATTCAGTATTTGTTTTCCATCCGGACTTAAAAGCACGTAATACGGTTGTGAGTTTGTTTGAAAGAATTGCGTTTGAAAATTTGCCCATTTATGACCGTAATTTTCCAGTTTTCTCGTACCGCCGTTGATGCGGTTAACAAGCACTTGTTGGTCTTCCGGAAGCTCTTTTTTGTCGTCAACATACAATGAAATCAACACATAATCATTTCTCAAATAATCATCAATCTTCTTTTTCGGCCATACATGTTCTTCCATTTTTCTGCAGTTTACGCAGGCGTATCCTGTAAAATCGAGCATGATGGGTTTATTTACTTTTTGGGCATAGGCGATGCCTTCCTTTAAATCCTTGAAGCAATCTAAGTTATTCGGACAATCGTTTGGATATAAAAAACTATAACCCACAGGTGGCGCTAAACCGCTTAATAAAGTTAACGGTGTAAACGTGTTGGTTTCTTTATTAACCCTAAAACCAGATGCTAAGTAAATGACAAATGATGCTACTAAAACACCAGATGCGATTCTGGAAAACGATAATTTTTTTAAGGGTGCATCATGGGGAAATTTTATTTTTCCAAACGCATATAATGCCAATCCGGCAAAAATGATGATCCATAATCCTAAAAACACCTCAATTTTTAATAAGCCCCAATGTTGTACCAAATCGGCATTCGATAAAAATTTAAACGCTAAAGCCAGTTCGAAAAAGCCCAAAACCACTTTGGTGGTATTTAACCATCCGCCCGATTTTGGCAAGGCATTCATCATATTTGGGAACATGGCGAACAAGGCAAAAGGCAATCCAAGAGCCAATCCGAAACCACCCATGCCTGCGGTTAATTGCCAGGCGCCACCATCAGCTGTTAACGAACCTGCTAAAAGCGACCCCAAAATAGGCCCTGTACAAGAGAAGGACACCAGTGCCAAGGTTAACGCCATAAAAAAGATGCCTAAAGCGCCACCGACATTTTCACCTTTACTGGTATTGTTGGTCCAACTGGCAGGAAGTGTTAGTTCGTAATAGCCAAAAAATGAAAACGCAAAGAATACAAACACTAAAAAGAAAATAACGTTTAAGGTAACGTTGGTGGAGATGTCGTTTAATATATCTGGGTTTACGGAATCCAATAAATGAAACGGGATGCTCAATATTAAGTAAACAGCTAGGATAAAGAAGCCGTACAAAATGGCCTTTGAAACGCCAGCACTTTTATTAGCACCACTTTTTTTAGTGAAAAAACTAACGGTTAACGGAATCATGGGAAACACACAAGGCGTTAAAAGCGCCAGTAAGCCCCCTAAAAAGCCAAGTCCAAAAATGCTCCAAAGTGATTTATCTTCCTTAGTTTCGGAAGAGGAAACGGTAGCATCATCATTACAATTATTATTGGATTTGGTAAGGTCAATGGCTGTTAATCCGTATAAAAATTGATTTACGGATGTGTTATCAACAGTGGTATTATTAGTCACTTCCGCGGCATTATTTCCGCTTAACTGAAACGTGAAATCCTCATAAATTTGTAAACAAACCTCTTTACAAACTTGGCCTGTTAAATTAAGGCTAACGACTGAAACATCTTTATTTTTTAATGTAATACGTTGTTTTAAAATGCCTTTAATGGCGAAAAAAGTTTCAGTGACTTCAAAAATATCATTGTATTTTTTTATGGTGTCGCTTTCAACTGCTTTTCCAACAAGCTCGAAATGTTCATTGTTTTTATCCCCTTGTTTTTTTGATATTTCTATGGGCAATGAGCCGCCTTCAGCAGTATATTGGGAATATAAATGCCAGTCCTTTTCAATGTCAGCGGTAATCACCAAATCGTATTCTGTGTCGGATATTTTTTCAACGGACGTCGACCATTTTACAGGGTCTAATATTTGTGAAAATCCGTTAAGTCCAAAAACAAATAAAGCCAGTAATAAGTAGTATTTCATCAAGAATTGAATTTTTTCAAAATAAAGCTATGTAATTTTAAACCTCAACGCTTTTAACACGATTATAAGTAATATAGTCGTAAATTATTTCTGAACCTA
>NCDW01000100.1 GCA_002280395.1 Flavobacteriales bacterium 32-35-8 | reverse complement strand
AAATTGCTATTTTATGAAGATGCCAGTAAATTCAGTGATTTACAAAATGACATCCAAATATCGATTGTACAATGTGATATTTTGCTAAAACAGACTCCAATTCTAATCAAAAACCTCATACATCTCATTGATGAACCTTACGACTATGATTCAAAACTGTTAAGGAATAATTATGAAATCTTTGAAGATGACTGCTCACATTATATCGAAACGGTAAAAATTATTAGGCTATTAGCGTTTTCTATGCTAAAAACCATTTTAGAAGAAGAAAAACCCGAATATTTCTGGAAATTTAATTAACATGGAACCATCAAACCATATTATTGAAGACATTACAAAACTGACAAATACCATAGAATTTGATTATCCCGAACTCTATGTTTTTCTAGAAGAAATTCCAGTTACCATTAGTTCGCCAAACCATCCACAAATCACAGATACCATCTTGCAAGATTACCTTGACAGTTTAAAACAACTTATCAAACATTATAGCAAAACCAATAAAACCAACTAAATGGCATTCATTGATTATTACAAAATATTAGGATTACCAAAAACAGCTTCCGAACAGGATATTAAAAAGGCCTATCGGAAATTGGCACGCAAATACCATCCAGACCTAAACCCAAACGATGCCATTGCAGAAAAGAAATTCAAAGAAGTTAACGAAGCTAACGAGGTATTAAGCAATGCTGAAAATAGAAAAAAATACGACCAGCATGGCGAGCATTGGAAACATGCAGAAGACTATGAAAAAGCGAAGCAACAAGGGCAATATCAAAAAAGACATCAAGAAACAACTGATGGATATTCGGATGATGATTTTTCAAGCTTTTTTGAAAATATGTTTGGCGGCGCGTCGTCTCGAGCTGACGGCAGACAAGTAAAATTTAGAGGCCAAGATTTTAATGCCGAATTGCAGCTCGATTTAAAGGACGTTTACACCACACATAAACGCACTTTAACAGTCAACAATAAAAATATTAGAATTACCATCCCAGCAGGTGTTGAAAACGGACAAATCATAAAAATAAAAGGCCATGGTGGCAAAGGTGCTAATGGTGGACCGAATGGCGACTTATACATTCAATTTTCAATCGTAAACCATTCAACATTCAAAAGAGATAAAGATGATTTATACACAACCGTCGATTTAGATGTATATAAAGCATTACTCGGCGGAGAACTTACGGTAGATACTTTTAATGGAAAAGTAAGATTGAATATAAAACCCGAAACACAAAACGGCACTAAAATAAAGCTTAAAGGCAAAGGGTTTCCCAAATACAAAAAAGAAGGACAGTTTGGGGATTTATTCATAACCTATCAAATAAAATTACCTACCAATCTTTCCAATAAAGAAATAGAATTAATAAAAGAGCTACAAAAACTGCGTTCATAATGGAAACAACACATTTAATACCTGTGCAATTAGTTTGTAAACATTATAAAATCCCTGTTGCTTTTATAAACACATTACAAGAATTTCAACTTATAGAGTTAACTGTTGAAAAAGACACTCATTTTATTCATAAAAAACAATTAAAAAAAGTTGAAAAAATTGCTCGCTTGCATTATGACCTAGATATAAATATAGAAGGCATTGATGCGATTTACAATTTATTGGAACAAGTAAACACCTTAAAGCGAGAGGTTAAAAATTTAAATAACAGATTGCGTTTGTATGAAGATTTTTAATCAAGCCAAATGAACCTGAATTAAAATAATAAATGATATGCTAACCTTTAAAAATTTCAATATTGCCGATTGGTTTTCATTTTACAGGATATTGGCCGTTCCCTTATTAATTTCATTGATCATTTTAGATGAGCGTTTAATATTCACATGGTTTCTATTGATTAGTTATCTCACCGATGCCATTGATGGCTATTTGGCAAGAAAACTTAAAATTGCGAGTGCTAGAGGTTCCCAATTGGATTCTTTTGGAGATCAGTTGACTTTGATTATGGGTTTAATAGGTCTTTTTTATTTTGAAACGGAATTCATCAAATCAAATTTCGTAATTATAATCATAGTCCTATCACCCTATTTTCTTCAAATGGTCATTGCCTATTTTAAATACGGAAAAGCCACGGCCTTCCATACGTATTTAGCTAAAACGTCGGCCGTGCTGCAAAGTATCTTTGTTATTTGGGCTTTATTTTTTAGCCCAGATTATGTTCTATTCTATATGATGATTGCTTTCGGTCTGTTGGAAACCATCGAGGAAATCATATTGATTTTCATGTATGATGATTGGGTTTCGGATGTTAAAGGGCTTTATTGGGCTTTAAGTGATGAACGAAGACTTCATAAAAAGGTGCCTAAGTAACATTCACAATGCGCAGCTATTCCCTATTTACCATTTTCTTACTATGCATAGTCATCTTGATCATTGACATGTTGGCCTTTTATTGGCTTCGATCCATCACACAATTACTTGAACCGGATTTAAAAACCATTATCAACTTTTTATTTTGGATGTTTACCATGGGGCTCATCAGCGGTATTTTAATACTGAAAATCAAACTCGATGACATCGATCCCAGACGAAAACAACTAATGATTTCTTCCTTGTACGGTCTTACCGTTTCTTCATTCATACCTAAAATAATATTTATTATTGTTATTTCCTTGTTATACTATTTAAATGTTGTTTTTTCGGAAAAAGAATCCATTGTGGTCATTCCCATAATAGGCCTTTTCTCTGGATTTTTACCTTTTTTTGTCATTGTATATGCCATATTTAAAGCCATCTATCATTTCAAAATCCATAGACACACATTAGAATTCGAACAGCTTCCTTCATCATTTAACGGACTGAAAATGGTGCATATTTCCGATTTGCATTTAGGAAGCTTTAATTATCGGTTTAAAATTATGAACCGGGCCATAAAACTGATTAATGACTTAGAGCCAGACCTTATTTTTTTTACAGGTGATTTGGTAAATAACTTTGCTTGGGAATTACGCGGATGGCAAAGGGTTTTTATCAAACTAAAAACCAAAATTGGTAAATATGCCGTGTTGGGCAATCATGATTATGGCGATTATAGCAAATGGGAAAGCGAAAGCGAAAAACAAGACAATCATGAAGCCATTAAACGATTTTATGAGACCATTAATTTCAAGCTCCTTCTTAACGATTCGGATATTATTAAAAAAGGTCATGAAGAAATCGCGATAGTTGGTGTTGAAAATTGGGGGCATCCTCCGTTTAAACAATATGGGGACTTGCAAAAAGCATTAGAAAAAACTGCGAATGTCCCCTTTAAAATCCTATTGTCCCATGATCCAACACACTGGAGTGAAGAAGTAATAAACCAAACTGATATCGCATTAACACTATCGGGCCATACCCACGGCATGCAGGCAGCTGTAAAAATTAAAGATCTACAATGGAGCCCCATTAAATACAAATACCGGCATTGGGCTGGTGTATATAGAGTTAATGACCAATATCTAAACGTTAATCGTGGCTTGGGATGGATGGGGTTTCCGGGTCGATTGGGCATGCGTCCAGAAATCACTTCAATAAAGGTAATAAACGTTTAGCAACATCACTGATATATATCATTGTCTTCCTAAAAATGAGTTTATACTTTTATGACAACAAAAATTAAATGGAAGCCTTTAATTTTTGGATTAATTATCTAATTGTTCAATCAAAATCCAAAGAGTATATGGAATAGTGGTTCACTCATTCTTATTTAATAAAACCATAGGCTTTAACCATGATAGAAAAAACATCTATAAATCGTAACGTCATGTTTATAAATTTAGAAGACAAGGAAATCAAGTTCATTCTAGAAAACAATTATATTGGGTATTTAGGCTATATCTATAAAGACAGGCCTTATATAGTACCCATCACTTATTATTTTAATAAAGAAAACAACACCATTATTTGCTATTCGGGAGAAGGCCATAAAGTAGATGCCATGCGCAAAAACAATGCTATTTCATTACAAGTTACATCAATTAATTCTGTTACTACTTGGAAATCCGTGTTAGTGCACGGAACTTTTGAAGAGCTTTTTGGTAGCATTGCCAAAGCTTATCTTCATAAATTTTCACTAGGGATAAAAGACGTTATTATGGAGCAAGAACATAAAATAGTGAATTTTATAAGTGATTTTTCAAATAAAATATATAATGATGACATCCCCACTGTATTCATTATAAAGATTGAAGAACTCACTGGGAAAAAGAGAAATACCTTCAGCGCATAAATAACTTTAGTTTATTTATTGTTTGTAAATATTAATTTTCTTTTGCCTTTCGCTCCTCTTTATTCAATTTTCTAAAGTACCCTCTTGTTAAAAAATTATGTTTCAAGGCTTCCATATTTTGGTTAAACTTGTCGGTGCCCTCATTCACATTTTTTAGGGTAGATTTTAGACTATTGACCAAAGATGTATCTTTTATAACATAATTAAAAGCTCCATCGCTGGTGTTTACATTCTCAATAATCGTATTTATTTTTTCTACAGAGTTTTCCATTTTAACACTTGAAGTTTCAATAGTTTGCAATATCATCTTTAATTTGTTTCCCGAAACTGTATCATTTAGTAACAATCCTAAAATTGATGCATCATCCGTTTTGATGGATTTAACAAGACCATTGAATTCAAGTAATGTATTTGAAGCATTCACACTTACTTCTTTTAAGGTCTTAATGGTTTGTTTTAAATCAGAAGACATAACGGTATCATTGAGAACTGTTGCCAATGTACCCTGACCATTATTGATGGCGTTGGTTATTTTCAGCAAATCTTCTGTCAAGATTTCAGTATTTTTAATGGTCACGCTCAAATTACTCAAAAGATCATCAGGCTCTACTTTACTGAAGGATTTAATCATGTCACCATTTTCAATAACTCCTGCCATACCATCCCTAGGTAGAATATTAATAATCATATTGCCCACCAAACCATCGGAGCCAATCGTTGCCACAGCATTCTTTCTAATATGCTTCACGATGTTTTCCTGTATGTTCATCTCTACTTTAACAATGGAATCATTGACCATCTCAATGGCTCTCACCGTTCCTATATTAATTCCGGAATAGCGCACATTATTACCTTTTTGCAAGCCATTCACATTTTGGAATTCTGCACTAATCATAAAGGTTCTTTTAAACATATTCTGTTTCTGACCAATTAAATAAATGCCCAAAACAAAGAGCAATGTACCAATGATTACAAATAAACCTAATCGTATTTTTTGTGAGTTTGCATTCATGATATCTAATTTAGTGTTTAAAAAATGCTTTTACTTTTGGGTCGGTTGAAGCAGATAAGGTGTCATATGTACCTTCTGCATAATTGGTGCCATCAATCAATAAAACCATTCTATCTGAAATGGCTCTGGCACAATCCACATCATGTGTTATAATAAGCGATGATGTGTTGTATTTCTTTTGAATATCCTGCATCAAAATAATAATTTCTTTGGCAGTTATGGGGTCGAGTCCACTGGTTGGTTCGTCATACAAAATAATTTTTGGCTGTAAAATCAAGGTTCTTGCCAAGGCCACCCTACGCTGCATGCCGCCAGATAATTCTGCTGGCATTAAATCTACGGCATGGGCTAATCCTACATTTTCCAATGCTTCCATGACCAACGTATTTGTATCCATGTTTTTTTCAAATCTACTGGAATGTCTGCGTAACGGGAATTCCAAATTTTCACGAACCGTCATGGAATCATACAGTGCGCTACCTTGAAATAAAAAGCCAATATCTGAACGTAATATATCTAATGCTGTTTGATTTAACGTCGTAATATCTTTATGCATGACCGAAATAATACCACTATCCGCTTGTATCAATCCCACAAGGCATTTAATCATCACCGATTTTCCTGAACCCGATTTTCCCATGATAACTAGGTTTTCACCTTTATACAGTTTCATATTGAAATTCTTGAGCACATGGTTATCTGCAAAACTTTTGTTCAGGTTTTTAATTTCCAGAACAATCTCCTTTTCCTGTGGCAATATGTTGCTTTTTTCAATCATAAATCATAAAAAATATCCGCTGCAAAAACCGCTATAAAGTCAATAATAAATAAAAGCAATGATGTAAAAACCACTGCCGAATTGGCGGCGCGCCCAACACCTGCAGTGCCTTTTCCGCAATAATACCCTTTAAAACAGCCCACAAGACCAATGGCCAAGCCAAAGAAAAACGATTTTATGGTTGCGGGAATGATATCGCCAAATTCCAACGATTCGAACACCTGATTAAAATATAATTGAAACGATACATCGCCTTTAAGATGTTCTACCAAATAGGAGCCATACAGACCAATGGCATCGCCAATAATTACAAGGAGCGGAATCATGAACGTTGTTGCCAAAACTCTGGTGACCACCAAGTATTTAAACGGATTTGTGCCAGACACTTCCATAGCATCAATTTGCTCGGTAACCCGCATCGAGCCCAGTTCGGCTCCTATGCCAGAGCCTATTCTACCAGCGCATACTAAAGCCGTAATCATAGGTCCGATTTCCCTAATAAGGGAAATACCTACCATAGACGGCATCCAAGAAACTGCACCAAACTCCATGAGCGTCGGCCTGGTTTGTAAGGTTAAAACCAATCCAATGATAAACCCGGTGATACCGACCAAAACTAACGAGCGGTTTCCCATACTGTAACATTGCCTTAAAAACTCCTTGAACTCAAACGGTTTCCTAAAAGTTTCTTTAAAAAAGCGAGCCGTGAAATAGGATAGTTCACCTATTTCCTTCAAAAATGTTTGAATATGGGATTTTATGTTGCTGATGCCCGACATGCTTTTCTTGTAAATGACTCAAATATAAAGGAATAGAATTGGGTTTAAAATGATTAAAATCATACACTTATGCTGATGAATATCATTTAATAAACCAACTTTCACCATTACTTTTGAATAGTCACATATCATACTTATTAATCATGAAAATTGGTTTAGTTCTTTCCGGTGGAGGCATGAGAGGTGTTGCCCATATAGGGGTTATCCGCGCACTGGAAGAGCATGGCATTATACCTACCCATATAGCGGGATCTAGCGTTGGTGCTATTGTAGGTGCTTTATATGCTTATGGATATGATTGGGAAGACATCCTGAACTTCTTTAGAACCATCCAGATTTTTGAATTAAAAAAATATGCAATAAATAAGCCCGGAATTATTGACACTGAAAAATTCTATAGTGCCTTTAAACAATACCTCAAAGAAGATGATTTTTCAGTTTTAAAAAAACAATTGTTCATTACAGCTACCAATGTACTGAATGGGGAACTAACCGTATTCAACACTGGTGAACTGATAAAACCTGTATTGGCATCTGCGGCTTTTCCTGGAATATTTGCTCCTGTTAGTATAAAGGATTCGTACTATGTGGACGGAGGTGTTTTAAATAATTTCCCTGTTGATCAATTAAATGATGTTTGCGACGTCATAATAGGTGTATATGTTAATGGCTTTGATACCGTAGTGATAGATGATTTAAAACATTCCCACAATGTCATTGAACGGGTTTTTAAATTAAAAACCGTAAGAGAAGATATTAAAAAGTTTGAAACGTGTGATGTTTTAATATATCCCAAAGAATTAAACAAATATGGCACTTTTGACAAGAAATATCTTGATGATATTTATAAAATCGGGTATGATTCTGCCAATAAGGAGCTTGCAAAAAAACAAATACTGGATAAAATTCTAACCTAAAGAATTATTCAAAAACCGATAGTTAGCAAAATACAATCACATCCCGATGCTCCTTTGTTGAAAAAAAATATGGTTTTCAAGCCTACTATTCAACAAAATTCAGAATCGAAATTGATTTTAGTTGAAAAGAATATTACCGTTGGCAACTATTTTCAATATATAGATTCCCTTGTTATTAAATATGATTCGATGACTCCCTATAAGTTAACCGAACATCTATTGGTAAGATCAAATCCTTGGATTATTGACACACTTCAAAATACTGATTACTACCGAATGATGGCTAAAGATTCTTTTGTCTATGACCAAAAAAAGATGATTGTACTTCCCAAAGGCACTAAGATTATTATACCTGATTCAATTACTGCTGAAAAATTGCTTAAATCATTTGAGCATACCTTGATTGACATCAACATACCAGAATTTAAACTCCGTATCTATGAAGATTCAATACAATTGTATGAATTTCCAGTTAGAGTTGGAAGAAACGAAAAAAAGTACTTGGCAATGGCAAAAGGAACCATAGATTTAAAAACAAAAACGGGTAAAGGAACCATTGTTTCCCATGTAAAAGATCCAGATTATTATAATCCTGTAGATGGAAAGCGTTATTACACAACTCGCCGGGACGACCAAAAGGTCACCTTGTTACCTCAGATTCCATTTTTGGAACCCGAAATCAATGGTATGAGACATGGACAATTGATACATCCAACCACAAACCCTGTAACTTTAGGAAAAGCGTATTCCAATGGTTGCATTGGCACGAAAGAAGCGGATGCTTGGGTTATCTACTATTATGCTCCAGTAGGCACAAAAATAAATATCCGCTATGATTTACAAGTCATTGATTCGATAGGAAAAACCATTCTCTTAAAGGACATTTACGGTTACACTAAAAAAGACAAAATCCTTATTATTAACAACTGATTATTATCATTTTAAAATATAAAGTAGTAACGTAAATTAGTAGATAATCTTAAATTAATTAATATCATGGAAAACGATAAATCAAGTATGATTGTTCCACTTTTGGTTGGAACTATCATTGGTGCTACTATAGGAATTCTTTTCGCTCCTGATAAAGGAAAAAACACTAGAGAAAAAATCAAAACAAAAACTGTGGACACTGCCCATAACATTTCTGAACAAATTGTAAATAGTAAAGAAGAAATAACAAAATTCGTTCAAGATAAAAAGGCTGAGTTTGAGGATAAAATTGAAAACAAAATTTCAAACTTAAGTTATAAAGTTGAAGATATCATTAACAAATTAGAAGATAAACTGGAAGATTTAAAGAGAAAAAACGCCACCTTGCATTAATATTATTTCCGCTTTAATACAGAAAATGTCACTGAATCAGTGACATTTTTTATTTAAAACCTTGAACATGATGAGAATATTTACATACTAAATTATTCTTATCCTTTTTCTGCTCAACAAGTACATTCAAATTATCTATAGATCTAAGGAATCAGAGATTCATTTTTCAGTGACCTAATAATGGCATTTACATAATTATTGACTGTAGAATTAATATTTATTGGATCTACAATGTTATAGGAAGCGACCCAAACAAGAGATTTAGCATTGTTTGTTTTATATTGTAAAATGAAGCTTCTATGTGATAAACTTTGTAATTATTGTAATAACCAGGTTCAAAATAGACGTCTTGGTATAAATAATAGTAACGCCCAAAATGATGCCAATAATAACCCGATAAGAATTTGTTACCTGAATAAGACATTTCATTATCTACTCCTTTTACTGCTGATATAAGTACGGAATCATATCCATCACCAACAAGTCGATTCACTTCTTTGTCTATCTGTTCTTCTGTTTGCTTCGAATTCATAAAATCTTCATCAAAAACAACAGAGCTTTCAACGGCACTAATTCCTCTTACAGATAATTTGTCCCTAAGATTTTGTTCAAAAATTTTCCGAGCTGTTAAATTATCAGTAATACCAACTATCAATACTTTTTTAGGCTGATAATTATTGTATTCACTGCTCTTCCAACTATCTATCATTCTTGTTGAAGAGCAACTTAGCAAAAAAGATAGCATTATAATACTAAAAAACCGTTTCATCATTTCGTTGTTTAGTATAAAAATATCTCTAGAAATCTGTTTTTTCAATGATATATATCAGTTGAAAAAAATTGCAAAATAAATTACGGTATTCCTTTTCTGTTTTCGTAAAGGTTAACAAATAAAAGAGCCCATTCAACCATTAAAATTTTAAGCTCTTTTTGTAAATTTATA
>NCDW01000099.1 GCA_002280395.1 Flavobacteriales bacterium 32-35-8 | reverse complement strand
ACCAACGACTCTTTCTTCACTATGTTCGGCGCTACTTTCTCTTCCAACCAATCTACTACTAGTAATAATAACAATCCTACCATTACTGATACCTTCCCCACTGCTGAATACCTACACCAGGTACATGTGAGTGAGTTTGTGACATTAGACATCCATAGACTGGACCCGTCACTCGCAATTGGCTTCTACTTCCCCAACCGCGCAGAGTTCGACGCCTTTTGCGAAGAAACAAAGCTATCTGCGGCGCGGAAGCTGAAAGAAGGCAAGCACCCATTGTACACAGTCCAGGACCTGGCTCCTACTTTTATGTACTCTGGTGAAGGGGAGGAGGAGGAAAGAGAGAGTTTTTGCTCACACTCTGAGGATGAGGAAGGAACAGCAGAAGAGGAAGAGGAAGGGGTAGATGACCCAGATACGACGGACTATTCTCAGCTGAATGAAAGTGGCCGAATGGAAGTCGATGCATCTGGTGACACTATACTCTTTGCTCCTGTTCCTGCTGTTGCTAACGCAAACAAATCCACACGAGCAGAGAAGAAGAAAAGTGACAGCAAAAGGAGAAGCAGTGGTATGCATGGTAGTAGCAGCAGCAGACGGCACAGTAGCCGCCGGGCCCACCGGAGCGGCGCGCTACCGGATCCGGGACTGCTTCCGGACGATCCGGATGACGAGGAGTACGTACTGGTCTAGTTAGCTTACGTGCCTAGGGCTATACATTACCCCATGCTTTGTTCCAGAAATCCATTAACTGTAAAAAAACATTTAAGAGCACAAGAAATTGCTATTGAAAACCACTTGCCTATTATTTACTTAGTTGATAGCGCTGGCGTGTATTTACTTTTACAAGATGAGATTTTTCCAGACAAAGAGCATTTTGGACGTATTTTTAGAAATAATGCCATTATGAGCAGTATGGGAATTACACAAATTGCAGCTGTTATGGGCAGTTGTGTTGCTGGGGGCGCTTACCTGCCTATTATGAGTGATGAAGCCTTGATAGTTGACAAAACTGGTAGCATTTTTTTAGCTGGAAGTTATTTGGTGAAAGCCGCCATTGGAGAACATATTGACAATGAAACTTTAGGGGGAGCGACCACGCATTGCGAAATTTCTGGAGTGACCGATTATAAAGCTAAAGATGATGCTGATGCTTTGGATACCATTAAAAATATTATTGATAAGATTGGGGATTACGACAAAGCTGGCTTTAATAGAATTGCTCCAGAAAAACCTAAAGAAAATCCTGAAGACATCTATGGCATTTTACCAAAAAGCCGTGTGGAACAATATGACATGTACGAGATTATTAAACGTTTGGTGGATAACTCCGAATTTGATGAATACAAAGCAGGCTATGGTAAAACCATAATAACATGCTACGCAAGAATAGACGGCTGGGCGGTTGGCATTGTTGCCAATCAACGTAAACTTGTAAAAACCAAACAAGGCGAAATGCAATTTGGCGGCGTGATATATAATGATAGCGCAGATAAAGCGACACGATTTATAGCCAATTGCAATCAGAAAAAAATTCCATTAGTATTTTTACAGGATGTCACAGGTTTTATGGTCGGCAGTAAAAGTGAACATTCCGGTATTATTAAAGATGGTGCTAAAATGGTAAACGCCGTTAGCAACAGTGTGGTTCCTAAATTTACGATTATTATTGGCAATAGTTATGGTGCTGGTAATTATGCTATGTGTGGGAAAGCTTATGACCCTAGACTTATCGTCGCTTGGCCAAGTGCCGAATTAGCGGTTATGAGTGGCAATTCCGCCGCAAAAGTATTACTTCAAATTGAAAAGGCTTCCCTTGAGAAAAAAGGCGAAAAAATCACTCCAGAAAAAGAGGAACAGCTTTTTAATAAAATAAAAGATAGGTACGATAATCAAGTATCACCCTATTATGCGGCTGCCAGACTATGGACTGATGCCATTATTGATCCATTAAACACAAGAAAATGGATTAGCATGGGCATTGAAGCTGCAAACCACTCGCCTATTGAAAAGTCTTTTAACATGGGAATTTTGCAAGTATAATTTTAATTGTATTCATTTTTTTTGTATCTTTTATATTGAAAATCAACAACTTCAATCATGGATACAATAAAAACCCTTAATAAGTGGGCAAATAGCCATACCTATTTGCCACTTGATTTAGTTCGAGTTGCTTTAGGTATATTATTATTCATTAAAGGAATTCATTTTATGTCTGATACAGCCATGCTCATGTCGCTATTTAAACCTTTGCAAAATATGGCTGGTGGTATGATCATTGTTCACTATGTTGCTCCGGCTCATTTTATTGGTGGTGTTTTAATTGCTTTTGGATTATTAACACGATGGACTATTATTGCTCAAATACCGATTTTAATTGGTGCAATCCTCATCAATTTTGTGGGAGAAATGAACACGGATAATTTAATATTAGCAATTATTACGCTACTAATTTGTTCTTTTTTCTTACTTTATGGTTCTGGCAAGCATTCATTAGATTATTATTTTAAAATGCAGAAATAAAAAGGGCAACTATTATGTTGCCCTTTACTTATAGATATAATAAGCGCTTTTATTTCACAATAAACTTTGCCCTCATTGTCATTGAGTGCCCTGGGAAAGTACAAACAATCCAATAGGTTCCAGGTTCACTAGGCGCTTGGAAATAAATCTTTTCAGAAGCTCCTGGGCCAACAATGCCAGAATGGAATAACACTAAATCGGAATTCGGCACATAATTCAAATCTGGGCCATCCAACCCTAAGTTTAATGCCAATTCCCCTACTTTTGTAGGTGTATCTGCTCCTGTTTTGGTAATAACAACATTATGTAGCATATCATCATTGTTATTCAATATCAATTCAATTTTGCTGTTTTTATTTACAACCAATTCAGTAACATCATATTTCAATCCGGGAACGGTTCCTATTAATAATTTTTTATCGATTTTGCCACCCCAAGCACTTGGGATTTTGGTAACTCTCTTAGGTTGATTAACAACTTTTCCAGAGGTTTTCATTTCATTCATTTGAGATGATTTCAAAACACCGCCTGGGACTTCATTCAACGTATAATAACCAGTGTTATGCAATAGCAATTCTCCAGTAGTGGATTTTAAATTAGGAATTTCCAATTGATGTATAAAACCTAATCTCATGCCGTGTACCGTTAATTTAACGGACAATCCATCTTCAGACACTTCTGCTTTATGTATCATGGCACTTTGTTGATCTACAATCGGGCTTCCATACGTTAAATGATATAAATAATTGAATGTTGTTAATTTATAAGAAGCGATATCTGCAGCCATTTTTTTGTTGACTGGTTTGGTAAACTCCAATTTAAAACCATCGGCTAAAGCGCTCATGGTTTTTATTTCAAAAGGTGTTTTTCCTGTCCACTCCAAACGTTGTAAACCATAATCTTCTTTACCCGTTGAAGACCAACCTCTACTGGTCATACCAACAAACATGCTATTATTACTTCCCCAAATCATTCTTAAAATACCAGAGGAGAATCCTTCCCTAAACCCAAAAGCAGCACCTTGATATACGCCATTAACTTTTTCCATATACACACGCATGATTTTACTATGTCCTTGGTCGCCTACAAATATCTGTCCTTCAAAGGGTCCAAAGCTGGTGCTTTTAGTGCCGGTACTTTTTTTGCATACTCATATAAAGTGAGTCCAGACTCTGCTTCAATATCTTCAAATTTCAAATTTTTTATGGGGGATTCTGGTTCTCCAGCCCATCGTAATCCTTCAGGGTTTCCTGCAAAATCACCAACTTCCAAATGTGTCATTCTACCAGAACCTACCCAATCTCCTTGATTCTCCGTATAAAATATATCGCCATCGCCATTAATAGCATAACCCGCTGGAGAACGCAATCCTGTTGCTATGGGCGTCATCTTGCCTTCTGGGGTAATCTTCAACATCCACCCGCGCCATTTTACCAAACTCACACCACGATCCATCCAACCAAGGTTTAAGGTAACCAGCATATCACCATCTTTTGTGAATTTTGGACCATAAGAATACTCGTGATAATTCCCAGATAAAGGCCAAGAATAAACGGTTTTGTAAACATCAGCAACACCATCATTGTTTTTATCTTCCAAACGTGTAAGTTCACCTCTTTGGGATAAATAAAACCCGTTATTTTTATATGCCAGACCTAAAGGTTCATGTAAACCATGTGCAAAGCGTTTATATGTGGGTGTTTGGCTATAAGGTTTGTCTATAATCCAAACATCTCCCCTACGTGTAGAAACCCCTAATTTATCATCATCTGTTAATGATAATCCACCGACTTCAAGAATAACATCTTTAGGAATCGGTACATTCACTATTTTATAATATTCAGCTTCTTTTTTCTGTATATCGTTTGACAGCTGTGCGAAAGATGTTTGGCACAAACAAAAAACCAATACTAATTTTAATATCTTATTTATATGTTTCATGATTATGTTCTTTTAGATTACCAGATAATACTGTAGTTAATAGTTTGTTTTCCAGATGGAATTTTCACAACAAGCTCATCTACACCGTTTACATTCCTAATAACTGGTTTTAACTTATTGCTTCCAGATACTTCAACATAATAACTTTCATCATTAACGATATACGTATTGTTTGGCAATGCTTCAATACTTTCTCCTTCAGCTAGTTTATGCCAAATGGTTTTATCCGCATTTACAACTATTTGCCTTCCAATTTTACGCTGACCAGAAGGTTTGAACGTATTGGTTACGGTTGTGCCATTTATTTGGCTTAAAAACATAGGAATCCCTTCTTGATTAAACTCATAGCCCAATTGTTTAAAACCAATATCATCGTCCATATTTGGCCAGTTGGAATCATCGCTTTCAAGATATGCAAATTCAAAACCACCATGACTTGCCACATGAAATTCATTTGGCTCTACCAATTGGCTTTCACCTCGGGAATCCCACATGGGTGTAGCATCTAAAAATTGACCATCCCAAGCCATTAATAAGGAGCCTCTTGATAAATCGAATGCATAATGGATTCCTATCGGACTACCGACTGAAATGCTAAATACCTTCTTTATATCTTTATGCATGATAAAAGTTCTCTGGGCAATGATGTCTTCTTTAGGCTCAATAAGAATTCTTTCTGGTTGTGGTCTTCTTGGTCTTGTATCGACTATCGGTTCCAAAAGTGAATAACTCTGTATTTGAGGCCCTTCTACTTTTAATTCAAGTTCGCCTCTCCATGGGAATTTTTTGTTATAAACCAAAGTAAAAGGCACAGAACCTTTTTCTAAAGTCAGCTCTGCAAATCTCTGTTGAAATGCGTAACCATAATCCTCATTCAAATTAAAAATAGTATCGTTGTTAATCAGCAATAAACCACCACCATTTAAACCCATTTTAATAAGATAATCTCCAGAAGTTGGCACTTCCATTGTCCCAGAATAGGATACTATTTTCCTTGAATTACTTAAAGCAAGCTCAGATATATCAATATTATCAACATTTTTTTCACTTACCATTTTAAGACTATCCATATTTATAAGAGCCTGATAATTGCCTTCAAATTCTTTATTAACGATGTTGGAAAATGAAAACTTCTTATCTTCATACAGCTTATACTTTATGTTTTTTATAGCTACAGGGCCATGATCACCTTGAATCATTAATGAGCCTCTAGGTTTTTCGTCTTCAAAAGCCGCGGCTTCGGTTGGCCCCGAAACTTCTACATTAGCCTGTATTAAAACACCATTAAGCCAAACTTCTTCAAACCACGCATTTTTAATTTTATTTCCAGCATCGTCAAACTTTGGCGCATGAAAAATAATTTTAAAATGTTGCCACAAACCAGGTGCTTTTGCCGCATTCGTTTTTGGCGCATGTCCCTCAAATCCTTCTTTTCCTTTTCCTCTTGCATCATCCCTTCGTTGGTAAATACCACCGATATCCAAATATTGCGGCTCTTCAACGCCCCAGCTATCAAGCAACTGAACTTCGTATCTACTTTGAAAATATAATCCAGAATTTGATTTTACAGGCATCATCACATCCATTTCAATTTCAATATCTCCATGCTCAAAAGCGGTGAAAATATGTCCGTTAGCATCCTTATCGCCCATATTTACTAAAATTCCAGTTCCTTCAGAAAACGATAATGTTCTTTCCTTAACTCTGTCGGCAACAGCATGACCAGTAATCTGCCAATTAGCTGTTGTTGGCTTAAAAGAAGATAAATCCTTTAAATCAACCTCGGTAAAAGGTAAAAATTCTATTTGTTTGGGTTCTTCTTCTGGGACTACCAGCGTCTCGGTTGCTTTGACATCTTTCTTGCAAGACGTTAAGCAACAAATTATTAGCGCTATACAATAGTTTAGTGTGGTGGTGTGTTTCATATATGTTAATTGTTTTTTAAGTTCATTTGGATTACCTTATTACCAATGGTGCTTAAGGTTTTTTTGGTGATTTCATAAAATCATTTTAAATTATTTCTGATGAATATGTATAAATTTTAATGATTCGGTAAGGCTCCCGAGTGGGAATGACCAAATATATTTTATATTTATCCCTACAATAATAAAAAAAATAACCATGACAGCTGACCAAAACATAAACAAATCCAGAAAAATCATCAACATCGTTTTATTTATTCTATTTGTTGTATTTGCTCTAGTTCAATTAAATGATCCAGATCCTTTGGTTTGGTTTACAATTTATGGTATTATAGCCCTCATTTGTTTGGTTGCTAACTATAAAAAAATTCCTAAAATTTTGTTGTGGATACTAATTTTAGGGTTAATCATTTATTCCGTTAGTTATTTTCCCTATTTTAATGATTGGTTTAATATTGACCACAAAGAAGAAATTTTTGGTAAAATGGTTTATGAGAAACCTTATTTAGAAGGCACGCGAGAATTCCTTGGTTTATTAATAGCCGCTATAGCGTTGATATACCAATTAAAAAGACCTGTTTTTAAGTGAGGGAAAACGGTTTTAGATTGTTCTTCAGAATTCTAATTTAGCTATGACAAGTCCGTCTTGAGGCTCTGTGAGTTTTAAAACTTTAATTTCTGTTATTTCTGTTGATTTGCCATAATCTTTAAACATAGTTAACTTAACATATGTTGGCTTGGTTGTTTCTTCCGAATCTTTTAGCGAATAATTAACCATCACAAAATAACTGCCTTTCTTGGCATTTTTAAGAGTGAATTCCTCTGGACCATAACCCTGCAACATGTTTTGCGCCAATTGGCCACCTTGTTTTGTTTTTGGGTTTTCATAATTGCATATCTCACGGGAAGGGTCGATTACCTGTAGATTAATATCAGCATCATATCGATTCCAATCTATTACAATCCTGATATCATGAGTTACATTCACGCCATCGTTTACTAAAATATCATCTATATCCGAAAATTCTAAAACACCTTCGCTGTCATTGTTTTCATCTGATATCAGGTTATTTAAAATTGCAGTTGACTCTTGCTCAAGACCAATATTTTTATAAATCAGTGCCAAATCCCTAAAGGACTGGAGATCGTCTGGGAGTAATCTTAAAATTTGGTTATATATGTTAATGGCCAACTTATATTCTTTTGATGCTTCCAATAAATAGGCTAAAGCTTTAAGCTGCTCCGGTTTATCGAGATCTTTTATAACATCATTGAACAATATTCTTAATTCATAATTTCTATCTTTCCACTTTTTAAAATAATTGTAAACATTCAAATAATATGTTGGCAAATGTCCATATTGGTCTTTTTGTATAAGATATAGTTTATATGCTTCTTCAGCTGATTTAGCTATGGAAAGTTCTTTAATATAAGGTTCCTCCAACAAACTTTCTTTAACTTTTAAACTCCCTTTATATAGATTTGTTACAGTATTAGTTTGCGCTCCTAGTTTGCGTTTAGTAGTAATTTCAATGGCGCCACCTAGTGCTCTCTCTCCATATCTATAAAAACCAGAAACACCCCTTATAATTTTTACACTTTCAATATCATTTATATTGATTAAATCATCAATTGGACCTCTATTATTAACTGGAATTCCATCAAGAACATATAAAGGAACGTCACCCGAAAACATAGCCGATTGCCCTCTAACACGAAAAGCACCTATATCCCCAAAAAACTGTGATAATTTTTCATAATATCCCATTTTGCTTATTTGTTGTTGTGAGATTTCATAGGTAGCATAACTTTCAGCCCGCTTTTTTCTAATATTTTTTTCAGCATTCACAACCACTTCTTTTAATATTTCAGTATCCTCACCTAAGACAACATTTAAAACGGTCATGCCTTCTGAAATCTCTTCTTGGGTTTGTAGTCCAATAAAACTGAATACCAACACATCACCTTTATTAACATTGATAGTATAATATCCATTGAAATCGGATTTTGTAGCTTTATTTGTTCCTTTAACAATGACATTGACCCCGAATAATGGTGTCCCTGAACCATCTGTAACATTTCCTGTAATTTTTTCGGTAAGAATGTTAATTAATGTGTCGTTAACGGCATCTTTTAACGGTATTTCCTGAGAAAAGACGGTGATGAAAGAAAGTATAAAAACGGTAATAAATGGTGTTCTCATAGCTAGTTGATTTTAAGCCACTTAAAATACAAAAAATGCGACTAAAAAAGTCGCATTTAGTAATTATAGGTTTTTGTAGGAAGACATGAGCCTTATAAATTCTGCTCGATACCCATCTTTGTCGTCTCCTCTGCCCTTTTTGGCTAAACTGATAGCATCTTCAATTTTTGAATTGTTATGGTATTTTGATTGCCTTAATTGCATGCCAAACATGGCTACAGCAGACACAAATTCTAAATCTTCTGACGGCACTTGAACGTCATCTTTTTGAACATGAACCATTTCTATACTTTTATCGCCATCTGGTTTTTTATATCTGAATTTCACCGTAAACAATTCATCTGAATGATTTTGCAAAACTTCCGATTGGGTATATTTTAAGTCTGCAACGTCTTTTATATAATCACTTTTTACGCCTACAGGAACAACTTCATAAAGTGCCGTTACGGTATGACCACTGCCCAACTCGCCCGCATCTTTGGTGTCATCAATAAAATCTTCATCATTCAATAGTCGGTTTTCATAGCCTATAAGTCTGTATGCCTGAACTTTACTTGGATTAAACTCAATTTGAATTTTAACATCTTTAGCTATGGTGAATAAGGTACCACCAAACTCTTTTCCAAACACTTTTTGGGCTTCTTGCATGGTATCAATATAGGCATGGTTTCCGTTGCCTTTATCAGCTAGAATTTCCAACTTTGAATCTTTGTAATTTCCGTAACCGAAACCTAAAACGGATAAGAACACGCCAGATTTACGTTTTTCTTCGATTAGTTTTTCCATGTCCTTATCGCTGGATGCGCCTACATTAAAATCGCCATCTGTAGCAAGAATAACTCTATTATTTCCTTTTGATTTGAAATTTTCTTCAGCCAATTTATAAGCTAATGTAATACCTTGACCTCCAGCTGTGGAGCCACCTGCCTGTAATTTATCTAAAGCAGAGATTATTTTTTCTTTATGCTTTCCAGAAGTAGGTTCTAAAACAACCCCAGCAGCACCAGCATACACCACGATAGATACTTTATCTTCTTCCCTTAGTTGATTAACCAATAGCTTAAAGGCCGATTTTAACAATGGTAATTTGTTATCTGAAGACATGGATCCAGAAACATCAATTAAAAATGTGAGGTTTGAAGCTGGCAATTCATCATTTAAAAACGTTTTTCCTTGTAAGCCAATTTTAACAATTTTAGTTTCCTCATTCCAAGGTGTTTTTGCTACTTCGGTATTGATTGAAAACGGATGTTCGCCTGTAGGTTGCGGATAATTGTATTCAAAATAATTAATCATCTCCTCAATTTTAACTGCATTGGGATCAATGGATTCGCCATTATTAATCATGCGTCTTAAATTACTATATGCTGCTTTGTCCACATCAATTGAAAAAGTAGATAATGGTGCCAATGCCGTTCTTTCAAAATTATTTTCTTCAATAACGGCATAACTTTCTTCATTATTTAGTCTGAAATTCCCATTATGCGTTGTAATTACCACACATCCATTTTTAGCTATTTGTCCGAATTTTTTCTTAGCCTCAGATTTATCATAGGCAATCTTACTATCTATATCTGTTTCAGATAAATTTTCGATTAAATAATTGTTCTCTTTTTTTATTGGAACACCATCAACAATATATAATGGTTCTTCTTTTATCTCGGTTGAATTATTTTTAGTTGAAATAATAATAACGCCATTAGCACCTCTACTTCCGTATACGGTCGTTGCTGAAGCATCTTTTAGCACATTTATATTTTGAATGTTATTGGGATTAAGTCCATCCAAATCATCATAAGTCCTCACTAAACCATCAACCACAACCAAAGGTTTTGCATTATTGGATAAAGAAGCCACTCCCCTAATTACAACCCTGGAATTATGACTATTATTTTGGTTTGTGATTTGAAGACCCGCCGTTTTTCCTGCCAACGCTTTGGTAATTGACGTTGATTGAATTTGCCCTGCCAATTGATTGTGATATGCTTTTTGTTTTTGCCGTTTTATTTGAGAAGCTGATGGCGTGTAAGGCCTACTATTTGAAATACCATAACCAATAACGATTACTTCTTCCATAGCCGAAATTGAAGCATTTAAAGCTACATTGATAGTTGTTAAAGTACCAACCTTCATTTCTTTAGTTTCATAACCAACATAACTAAACACCAAAATGTCTGAGTCCTTTGCTTTAATTTCGTAGAGGCCATCAAAATTTGTTGCAGTACCGTTTGTAGTTCCTTTTACTAAAATAGCGACCCCAGGTAAAGGCAAATTATCGCTAGCATCTGTAACCTTGCCAATAATCAATCGGTCTTGAGCTGATAATTGTAAGAGCGAAATCATTACAAATAAGCATGTAAATAGTGTTTTCATAATAGTCGATTTTAAAAGTTTAGGTTAAAACTAAAACCAACAGACTCATTTTAAAACCTACAATGAGTGAAGTCGACTTTTGAATGAGTGAAGCACAAAAAAAGCCAAACTTACGTTTGGCCTTCATAATATAATTGTTTAATTAAAATATTCTAACTCCCCTTCTGCCCCACAAACTGGTGGTTTTTAGACTTAAACAGAACATTAAAACTGGTTAAGCTACCATAAATTCTGGTGATGTATTGCTGTAAATCTATTTTACTTTGTTCATCTAAATCACTGGCATTAATACGTTGTTCCATAACGCGCAATCGGTCGCGTACCATCGTTATTTTATGAAAAAAAGTATCGATAGGTAATTCATAAGGTTTTAGACTGGTATCGGCAGGTTCCAAAACAAGTTTTCCTCCTTTATATTTATCTGCTATAGGCACTACTTCACTAACATCACTCCATTTTTTAAGAATGTTTACCAAACTGCTTTCTATATCAAAAAAACTTACGGTGTCAACATCGCCATCGGCAGCTTCAATAACTTC
>NCDW01000098.1 GCA_002280395.1 Flavobacteriales bacterium 32-35-8 | reverse complement strand
TTTTCGAGAATTGCATTATTTGTATAATTAATTTTAAGTGTAAAGATATTAAAAAATGACTTGCCTTTATTGAATTCAATTTATTTAAGACTATTCATTAACAGTAATAAGTCCATCCGCTTCTATAATCTCTACATTTGTAAATTTAGAATCCGAATCAAACCCCGCACTATTTATTTTGTCAAATCCCATTTTAAAAATTGCTGGCTTGTTGGTAAACAACCATTCTTTATCTTGGTCGTAATACAATTGCTCTGCAAATAAGGTGTCATTTTTATAGGTTGACAGCTTTACGTTCCCTTGCAAGTCTAAAAGGTCTGTATATGAATATGAAATGGCATAATCTGCCACCACAACGGTTTTATTGTTTTCTTCATCAAAAACCTCTAAATAAATACCTTCTGGAAACTCAGTAAAAGGAAAATCCCTATTGGAATAATCTAACATTTTAGAGCTAATTAGAATGGCTTTTACCCTACCGGAATCGGTATATTTTAAATTAAAAGTATCTGCAATTCCAATGGGCTCATTTTCTGAAATACCAATTTTTTGGACTTCCTTAAAGTTGTCCTTACATGAAAAAAACATAGTCACAGTAAATACTGTGACTATGCTTAAAATAGTATGTTTTTGTAAAAATTGCATTTATAGTTTAGGAACGACAACTGAAGCTCCAATCCAACATCCAATATTAATAGTCTGACCCTCATTTCCTGCAGTGAATATATCAGATTTAGAAGGGGCTCTACCTATATAACCTTCTACATATTTTGCGCCTGCACCGCCTGCTTTTCTAGCCTCCTCTGCTGCTAACCAATATACGGCTCTTTTATTAAATTGTGTGTCGCCACAATCATTGGCACTAGCCGCATACATAGCAGCAATCAATAAATGAGGGTTCAAGTTGGAAGGGTTAAATTTTAAAGCATTTCTATAATAACCTCTTGCCTGTGCATACCTACCTTTAGCTTTAAGTTTAGAGCCAATTAAGCTATATAGTCTTGCTTTTTTAAAGTTATCTGTCTCTAGGCTTATCGCTTGCTCATAAAATTCAATAGCTTCATTTGGTTTATTCTCCTTATCTTTTAGTATACCTAAGAAATAAGCAGAGGTTGCTGACGGACTCAACTCATGGTAAGCGTTAACAATTTTAAAGTATAAAGGGCTATCTGTACATTCCTTTTCAGACATTTTACCAGCAGCTCTTTGTAACCAAAGGGCATTTGTTTTATTTTGCTCGAACCCTTTTTCATATAAAGGAACTAAATTTTCACAATTAGCTCTTTCACCCAGTTTTTGATCTATTCCAGCAGAAATTAAATCGTAATTAGCTAAACTACTCTCATAGAAGTTTTTATATTGCTCTTCTCTACCTGTCAATGCAGTACCTGCCTCTTGTTTTTCAATAAGTTCATTAAGTTTTTCAGAAAAGTTTTTAACTTCTTCTTCAATTTTCTCAACAATATCATCATATTTATTAAATAAATCTTCAGCTGGTTTTGTACCCGCATCATATAAATCTACCATTAACGAAAGGTACGTGTATAAACTTTGTGGATTAGTAAATGTTGCTTTGTCTGCTTTATAAGCTGCGTCAAAACAATCATATAATTCAGCATTTGTTTTGCCTAATGCGTCTTTGTATTCATACATTAATTGACAACCCATAGCTGCATATTTTCCTTTATCCGTTTTGTCAGGGAAATTTTCGAATCTTTCTTGCCAAAGTTTTAAAAGGTCGTTTACAAAGGCTACTTTTTCAGCTCCCGCAGAATTTTCTATTTTATACTCAAGAATATCTTCTCCATAAGCATAAATTCCTAAATGAAATTTAGGGTTTCTTTGCCTTAATTCCATAAATGGTTTGTATGCTGCCTCAAAATTTTTTGTTTTAGCATAGTCAGCCATCAAAGATAAAGTAACCATATCTTCTTCATTCTGCTGAGAGAAACCTATATTAAACCCTAAAAAGAGTAATGCGAATAATAATGTAATGTTCTGTTTCATGATATTAAATTTATACTATAATTGTTTGTTAGTCATATTTACTTCTTCTAAACCATCTATCGTTCAAAGATAAACTTATTTGAAAGTTTATAAAATTCTCTTGTATTAAATTACTATTAGTTGTACCACGTTTACCAATTTCAAAACCTAAGTTAGCATTAGAGAACATGTTTCCTAATGGTATGCCTACTCCAAAAGATATGCCAAACTCATTAATCGATTCATTATTTATGTTTAAACCTGTTTTTTCATAATGCAATCCACCTCTATAAACCAATCGTTTAAAGTAACTTGACATGGAAGTCTCGTAAGAATTGTAATCTGGTATATAAAACCCTCCTAAAGAATAAGAATAACTATCTTCGTAAGTTGTACCATTATTACTATATAAAGCATTATAAAAACTACTAGTGTTTTGAGAAACAAATTCTGCTCCTAAAAACCATTTTCTGACCTCCCCTATACCTAAACCAAACGAAAACTTAGAGGGTAGGACTAAATCTGTTTCCTGAAGTCCGAGTTGATTTAAATCAACATCTATTGTGCTGTTTACAAGTTCTTGTCCCGTAGTGGGGGATATTGCAATCGTAGAGAAAGACCTTTCGTTGCTTGATGTTAAACTACTTTGTGGGGTATATGTTATTCCGCTAACCAACTCTAATTTATTATTTAGCATGGTTTTATAGGACAAGCCCAAATTAATATTTAGCCCACTTAAATCGGACCTATTATTTTCCCTGGATTGATTTAACACCGGAACCCCTTCACCATCATAAAGAAATTCAATGGTACTATTTTGAATACTACCAAAATTATAATGGGCGTCAATACCTATACTGAAACCCTTTTTTATTAAATATCCTAAACCAAAATAAACTTTATTTAAACCACCTTGCCCACTAAATCTGTTCGAAATATCACCATTACCATTTAAAGATTCCAACCTATAACCTACCGAAGTGTATGGTAAAAGTCCTAAGCCTAAACCAAATTTTCCAATAGGCAGGGACATTGCTAAATAATCAAATGATGTTGTTGCCGAATTATCACTACCGTTACTACTCTTTAACCCAACACTGGAATAGCTTCCACCAACAGAGAATTTAACTGGTCTGCTTTGACCATCAAAGGGATATAAACCCACATTATCTGTCGCGTAAGATGCTGGATTTCTTAAGTTTACATGAATACTGTCGGTATAAATACTTAAACCTCCCATGCTTCGTTCTTCTACTGTGCCCTTAAACTTTAAACTACCTATTCCATAAAATGAATAAGGTGATGCCGTGCCGCGCTGTTGCGCATAAGATTGAAATGTTGAAACCGCAATAAAAACTAATACCAGTTTTTTAATCATTAGTTTGAATTAAATTGTAAAATATAGTTTAGTCCCTCCAAAAGAAAGTTAGAGTTGGCAAATATGCTACTTTTTAATTGTTTAGACAAGAAATTAGCATCGCCCCCTGTTAAAATAACTGTTAAATCTGAATATTTTTGTTGGTACATTCCAATATTTCCATCAATTTCCTTTAAAATACCGTTAATAACACCCGAATGTATTGCCTTATTTGTTGAGCTTCCAATGAAGTTTTCGGGCATTTCTTTCTAGCCGTAAAATTATTCAACGATTTATAGCGCATGGAAATTCCTGGAGAAATAGCACCGCCTAAATAGGCGTTTTTAGCAGTTACAAAATCGTAGGTTATACACGTACCCGCATCTATTATAAGCACATTATTATTGGGAAAATGCATAATTGAAGCAGAAACCAATGCTATTCTATCTAAACCCAAGGTGTTTGGAGTATCATAAAGATTAATAAAAGGTAGTGTCGTTTTATAATTTAACTCTAACAAATGAAAATTTTTTCTAATATACTCCAGATCCTTTTCCTTTAATTTTCCAACGGATGCTATGATGGCTTTTTCAATCGGATTGTATGCTTTCCTTAAAATATCTATATGTTTTACAATAACATCTAGTTTAATATTCTTTTTAACCACCAACTCACTACCTTGAAATACAGCTAGTTTTACAAAAGAATTACCAATATCAATTATTAAATTCATCTTTAAAAATAAAGCCATAAAAATACAAAACGATCAAGCAATAATTTATCGTTAATCAAAATATTATTCAAATAGCAAACGGTGGCAGTCAAACAATTAACTATAGATAATAACAACCGAAACCATTTTTTACAAATTTTCCTTTGGGAATAATAAAAATGCATATATATTTGCATCCGCTTTGGCGAGGTACCTTAGCTCAGTTGGTAGAGCAAAGGACTGAAAATCCTTGTGTCCCTGGTTCGATTCCTGGAGGTACCACAAAAAAATCCCGAAACTTGATTGTTTCGGGATTTTTTGTTTTATAAAGAAACTTCTAATATTCGCGATTTCTTTTCCGCTTTAAGCTTCACGTAATCAATGGCTGCTGGCAACAAAATGGTTTCTCCTTTATTCAAACTAAAAGTCACATTGGCATATTCTAAAACCGCACCACCTTCTACACACATATATATTACAAAAGAATCTATGTGTGAATAATCCATTTTCATCTCCCCCTCTATTTCAATAATATTCGTTTTAAAATAAGGCGAATGCACCAATTCACATGATTTATTTAGTTCAGTCTTATAAGTGGTTTTATAAGTGTCATAAAAATTATAATCAATAGCATCAACTGCCAAAGCCGTATGCAACTCTCTTGTCTCACCTGTTTTAGCATCCACTCTATTGTAATCGTAAATTCTATAAGTGATATTGGAAGTTTGTTGTATCTCAGCTAACAACACGCCAGCGCCTATGGCATGAACGCGCCCTGTTGGAATGTAAAACGCATCACCCTTGGTTACTTTTTCAATATTCAGGATATCGGTCACCGTAGAATTGTCAACATGAGCCACATAGTCTTCTTTTGTGACCTCTTTATTAAAACCCACAATTATTTCAGCATCTTCATCGGCTTGCATAATGTACCACATTTCATTTTTACCAAATGAATTATGACGCTCTTTTGCTAATTCGTTACTTGGATGTACTTGAATGGATAAAGGTGTTTTAGCATCTAGAAATTTAATCAGTAACGGAAACTCATCACCAAACGCTTCATAAACTTTGCTGCCAACAAACGCTTCTTTGTAAGCTTTTATTAAATCCCTTAAGGTTTTACCTTCTAATACCCCTCCAGAAACTTTTGTTTCATTATCTTCAACATCCGAGATTTCCCAAGACTCTCCAATAAAATCTTCGTCATACTCTTTATTAAGAACGGTTTTCAACTTATCTCCTCCCCAAATACGATAGGTGTAAATAGGTTGAAATTTTAAAGGGTACAACTGTGAAGCATCTAATAGCATAATGGAAACATTTAATTCATTATTTAAAGGCACAAAAATACCATAGACATCGGTTTAATCCTAATTAGATTAAAAATAATAACATTCCTGTACGTTAAGTCGTTTTGTTTTTTTCGACCTAAACATTTAGATGTTTATCTTTATAGAAAAAATATATCATGCAAAAAACCTATTACGACCCGGCCGATTTAAAAAAATTTAGTAAAATCTCTGAATGGAATGAAGAATTAGGCGCTAAATTTTTTGATTATTACGGAAAAGTATTTGAAGAAGGCGCGCTTACCGAACGTGAAAAATCGTTGATTGCCTTAGCGGTTTCACACACCATTCAATGCCCATATTGCATTGACGCTTACACGGGCGATGGTTTGCAACGTGGCATTACCAAGGAAGAAATGATGGAAGCCTTGCACGTTGCAGCTGCCATAAGAGGCGGCGCATCGTTGGTGCATGGTGTGCAAATGATGAACAAGGTGAATAAGTTGGAAATGTAAAATGATTTACGATGTAAGAATTACTATTTTAAATTTCACTTTCAATCGTAATTCCAAATTCAAAAATCAAAAATCGTAAATCAAAAATCGTTACATGCTAAAATCGTTACATAAACGCCACAGCGAACTAGCCAATTCAAAAAGACAGTTAGACATATTATCCAATGGTATTTTTAAAAATGGTGATTTGCCCACATTTAAAGAAAAAATTTCAGAAACAAATCAGTTTCCTTTAAAAGCAAAAAAACTAGAAATACTTCAAATAAATGTCGGGTACATGTGCAATCAAGTATGTGAACATTGCCACGTAGATGCAGGCCCAGACCGAAAGGAAATCATGTCTCGCGAAACCATGCAACAAATTTTGGACGTTATAAAACAAACCAGTGCGCATACGCTAGATTTAACTGGTGGCGCACCAGAAATGAACCCCAATTTTAAATGGTTTGTTGAAGAAGCCAATAAAGTTGGCGTTAAGGATTTTATTGTACGCTCCAATCTTACCATCATCACGGCAAACAAAAAGTATCATGATTTGCCTGAATTTTTTAAAAAGCATCAGATTCATATCGTGAGTTCCATGCCACATTGGACCAAAGGAAAAACGGATAAGCAGCGAGGTGATGGCGTTTTTGATGCGTCTATCACAGCTTTAAAAATGTTAAACGCTGTTGGCTACGGTATGCCAAACAGCAATTTAAAATTAGATTTGGTTTACAATCCCACTGGGGCATTTTTACCGGGAAATCAGTCGTCATTGGAAAAAGATTTCAAAAAGGCTTTGAACGCCGATTTTAATATCCAATTCCACAATCTATTCGCCCTTACCAATTTACCAATCAGCCGCTTTTTAGATTATTTAATAGCTTCCGATAATTACGAGGATTATATGTATGCTTTGGTTGAAGCTTATAATCCTAAAGCGGTTTCAAACGTGATGTGTACTAACACACTATCCGTAAGTTGGGACGGCTATTTATACGATTGCGATTTTAACCAAATGCTCAATTTACCTGTAAATAGCAAAGCAAAACATATTTCAGAATATAACGAAAATTTGTTGGAGGGACGAGACATTCTGATTTCCCAACATTGCTACGGTTGTACTGCTGGTGCTGGAAGTAGCTGTCAAGGCAGTTTAGCTTAACAAATAATAATTTAAAAAGGGAAATGGGCATTGTAAGTAAAAATAATACTGATGACACTCAAGAATCGATTTCCGATTTTCATTTTCCAACGTCTAAAAATG
Source organism: Flavobacteriales bacterium 32-35-8 (assembly GCA_002280395.1). Classification (GTDB taxonomy): domain Bacteria; phylum Bacteroidota; class Bacteroidia; order Flavobacteriales; family Flavobacteriaceae; genus Confluentibacter. The sequence goes on along the minus strand of NCDW01000098.1, from coordinate 4,372 downwards.
CCTTAATAATCTTTGTCAGAAATCCAGAATTGGGCAAATGCAAAACACGGCTTGCCGAAACCATAGGCAATAAAGCCGCATTAGAAATATACAAACAATTGTTACTACATACAGCTAATATTAGCAAAAACATAGAGGCTGATAAATTTGTTTTTTATTCTGAAAACATTCAAAAAAATGATATTTGGGACAACCATGTTTTTAGAAAAAAATTGCAAATGGAAGGCGATTTGGGCATGAAAATGGCCCATGCTTTTTCCGAAATATTTCAAATGGGTTATGAAAAAGTAATCATAATAGGCAGTGATTTATTCGATTTGAAACCCGAGCATATTCATGAAGCGTATCAAGATTTAAATACCAACGAGGCGGTTATTGGTCCCGCAAAAGATGGCGGTTATTATTTATTGGGACTAACAAACATGAATGAATTGCTTTTTAAAAATAAATCTTGGAGTACTTCTGAAGTATTGGAAGAAACTTTGAGTGAATTAAGAGAAAACAATATCAAATTCACTACTTTAGAAACATTAAACGACATTGATACTTATGACGATTTGATTACTTCAAATCATAACAAAAAGCACCATAATTAATGATTAAAGACATACAAGAAACCGTAGATTATTTACACGGCAAAGGTTTTGAAAACCCAGAAATTGGCATCATCCTAGGCACAGGATTAGGGCAGTTGGTGAATGAATTAGAGATATTAAAAGAAGCCAGTTATAATCACATCCCCAACTTTCCAACAGCTACTGTAGAGTTTCATAAAGGAAAACTCATTTACGGCATGTTGGGAGGTAAAAAAGTGATTGTTATGCAAGGGCGCTTTCATTTTTACGAAGGCTATTCACTACAAGATGTGACATATCCCGTTCGTATTATGGAAAAATTGGGTATCAAAACCTTGCTAGTTTCCAATGCCGCTGGCGCCATCAATCTCAATTTCAAAAAAGGCGAACTCATGCTGATTGAAGACCACATCAATCTTCAAGGAAATTCCCCTTTGGCCTTTAAAGGCGTGGAACATTTGGGTGAACGATTTGCCGATATGAGCGCGCCGTATGATGCCGACATTAATTCGAAATTCAAATCAATCGCCAAAGCACATAACATCACATTGCACGAAGGTGTTTATGCCAGTGTCGTTGGTCCGCAACTGGAAACCCGCGCCGAATACCGCATGTTAAAAATTTTAGGTGCCGATGCCGTGGGGATGAGTACCGTTCCAGAAATTATTGTCGCCAATCATTTAAAATTAAAAGTCGCGGCTGTATCTGTTTTAACGGATGAATGTGACCCCAATAATCTAAAACCGGTAAATATTACGGAAATCATTGCCATGGCTAATAAAGCAGAGCCAGATATGATTATACTTTTTAAGGAATTGATTAAAACGTTGTAATGTCATTCCGAATGAAATGAAGGAATCTCTTCAAAAGATTACACTTCATTTCATTCGTAAAGGTTTCAACATCTTAATGTAAAATGGATTCCTGCCCGAGCAGGAATGACTATATGGAAAAATACATTAACATCATAAAAAACGCCTATTCCGGTTATTGGAATTATCTAAAGCATGAGTTAATTTCCATCAACCATTGGGATAATTATTTTTATGGTTTAATAGCTATTTCGTTAGTGGTTTGGCTTCTTGAAATTGTCTTTCCTTGGCGAAAAAACCAAGCTATTTTCAGGAAAGATTTTTGGCTGGACACCTTTTATATGTTCTTCAATTTCTTTTTGCTTAACCTCATCGTCCTTATTGCGCTTTCCAATACGGCTGAAGCTGTTTTCAATGATATTTTAAAAACCGTAGGTTTATCCATTTCAAGCTTTCAATTAGTTGATTCCAGTCAATTGCCCTCATGGCTAGGCTTGTTTATTTTTTTTGTGGTGAACGATTTTGTACAATGGAACACCCATCGCTTGCTGCACAGAGTGCCTTTTTTATGGAACTTTCACAAAGTGCACCACAGCGTTAAGGAAATGGGATTTGCTGCCCATTTGCGTTACCATTGGATGGAACCGGTGGTTTACAATTCACTGCGTTATATTCCGCTTGCTATTATTGGCGGATTCAATGCTCAAGATGTGGCTATTGTCCATTTTTTCAATATCGCCATTGGGCATTTAAACCACGCCAATTTGGGTTGGAATTATGGTATTTTCAAATACATTTTCAATAACCCGAAAATGCATATTTGGCACCATGCCAAAGCACTTCCAAAACATGCCAAATATGGCGTTAACTACGGATTAACATTAAGTATTTGGGATTACCTCTTTAAAACCAGCCATGTGCCACACGATGGCCGTGATATTGAATTGGGTTTTGAAGGCGATGAGGATTTTCCAAAAGATTTTATCAATCAGGAACTCTACCCACTTAATAAAAAACACGGTCACTAATCTTTATTTCTCCCTTTTTCATTGGGATATAAAGTTCTAACAACATCACTTTGAAAAAATTCCTTGGTGTCAATGTTCATACCTGTTAGTTTTCCATAAAATGTGGCACCCGTATCTATATTCCAAACATTGGCAGCATGCATCGGTTCGTAAGAGTTAAAATTGATGGTTGGGGTATGACCAATAAAAATTTCGCTGTAATGTTTCAATCGGTTGGGGTATAATTCTGAATGAACCTCTATATTTTTATCCAATGCCAAAGCCATTTCCCAAAGTGTCCGGTCAAAATAAAACGTCTCTCTAAAAACTTCTTTTTCTACACCATGCATCGATGTAAATCCAGCATGGATAAACAATCTGTTTTTATCGTCTATACAATAAAGTGGCATGTTTTGAAAAAATAGGAGATGCTGTTCTTTCTCTTCTTTAGAAAAATGCCTGTAACTTTCCATAGTTTCTTTGCCACCATGCATGTACCAAGTAGGATTCACGTAATCGGAATTCAGCCATTCCTCACACCAAACATCATGGTTTCCTTTGATGAAAATGCAATTTATTTTTTCTGAAAGTTCTATTAAAAACTGAATCACTTGGGCCGATTCACTCCAACCATCTACATAATCACCCAAAAAAATCAGGGTATCCTCATCTCGTATTTCTAACTGATTCAACACTTGAATCAAGGCTTTAAATCCGCCATGAATATCACCAATCACAAACGTGCTCATATTTTTTTTTACAAAACTAAGGGTTATTGTTGAAAATGGTAAACGGAGAGGTTAAGTTTATATTAAAAATGAGGTATTATAAACTTAATATTTGGAATACCAATCTCTTAAAACAGCTTCAGCAGGTTTTTTTTGTGGTGAAAATTGAGAAGCATCTTCACCTCCGGTGCGTTCAGCATCATGAAACCATTTCCAGACAAATCCGCCAGCGAACCACTCTTCATCCCAAAAGGTTTCCAAAAGTGCTTGCGTGGTATTTTTTTGAGCTTCAAAATTTACAACGGTCATATCCCTGTCGCTTCGCCAAGGCTGTTTTCCAGCGAAATCAACGCTTCTATAGCCGTATTCAGTAAACAAAATGGGCTTATTATATTTTTTCGAAAATGCGTGAATGGTGTCTTTATGTTTTAACCAGCCTACTCTACAATCTTCTAAAGTGGGGGTTTGTAAATCGCTCACTGGAAAATAAGCATCAATGCCAATATAATCCAATTGGTCCCAAAAAGGCGTTCTATCATATTCATTCCAATTAGCTGCATACGTTAATTTTCCTTTATACACTTTTTTAATCTCGGTTATCAACTGTTTCCAATACTCAGGTCGGTGGTCAATAAAACCTTCCAATTCAGTACCAATACAAAAAATATCGGCTTGAGCCTCTTCGGCTACCGCTGCAAAATCTAAAATATAGTCGGCATACGATTGTTCTAATTGCAACCAAGCGTCTTCAGTTTCCATTTTAATCAAGCCCGTAAATGTACCTCTGGCAACCCAAATTTGAGGTTTCAGCATGATTTTTATACCTCGTGCATTTAAACTTTCAATGTAATGTTTCACCCCTCTTTTTGATTCTCCAAACCATTGGTTATTTCTATTGTAATTGATTTCTGGGTTATCAATATTTCTAATAAAAGCAAAAGGCATAATAGACGCATAATTGGCATGGATATTAACCACGGGGTCTATATGCGTCGCGTTAATCGTGTCTCTGGACGACACAAAACTCACTCCATTAATTTTTTCTGGTTTGGCAGGAGCCATCGCACATGCGCTCAATAAAAAAATGGCAAACAGCCCAAAAATTATTCTCATACCTAAAATTTAATGTTTAAATTTAAACAAAATCAATGGATAACATTAAGCTTTTAACAAACCCATCGACAAACCTACTACTAAACATATTTCATGGAACACGTTGTTATTATTGGTAGTAGTAGTAGAGTACGCAT
>NCDW01000097.1 GCA_002280395.1 Flavobacteriales bacterium 32-35-8 | reverse complement strand
CTAGCCATTGTGTTTAACAAATTAATGATTGGGCATAGCATCTAGTTGGCGGTCAGGCTAAAACAACAATAGAATGAGACAAACTTTAATATATCACATCAATACATTTTTAGCAAATCATGTTGGCTTTTTTCACTCAGAAGAAGAAGTTCAAATCCTTTTAGCCAAATACCTTTTAAATAAAGGAGAATATGACGACATATTTGTTGAATATTATGTGAGTAGACAATTAATTCCTAATTATCCATGGAATAATGACAAAAAAATATCAGTTGACATAGTAGTTCGTGTTGACAATGATTACATACCACTTGAAATTAAGTATAAAACTAAACGACAGATTTTTCCGCATCATGTTTTTGGCTCACAGACAAATGTTGAGTTAGCTGAACAGAGAGCACAAAATGAAGGATGTTATAGTTTTTGGAAAGACATTAAGAGAATTGAAATATTTCAAGAAACATTCAATTTAGACAATTCAGGACTTGTATTATTTATTACAAATGACCTTTCATATTTAAGACAACCAAGAGCTGACGTTCAATATGGACCATTTTCAATACATAAGGGACGACAGGTAGTTCAAGGCTCTTTTTTAAATTGGGACCCCACTAGGAAAGCAATTAAGGCTGACAGAGCAGCAAAATTTCCAGGCTTTACAATATCAAACGACTATGTAATTAATTGGCAGGACTTAAATATTGAAAATCACAAATACATTTTAATATGAGAAAAGAAGCCCGAACCGCTAACACACGTTTGGCGTCATGCGGGGTGACGTGCTTACATTCAAGTTCAGTTTTCCAATTGGGCATTAGTGCTGATTTGACAATTTTGTGCTCCGAAATCCCGCACGAACGCCAAGCGTGGGAACGTTAACCTAATCTATAATACCAATTCCCCTACTCATTCACACACCCATAAATCAACCCAAAAACATCCGTCGCTTCAATAGGATCATTCAAAACTATTTCTTTTGAATTGGTAACAAAAATCGGATAATCGTCTTCACTTTCTGGAATTCTGCCGTGCGAGCCTTTTACCAACGTGGCATCTAAAGGAATCACGTTCATCACCGTTCTAAATCCAAGTTTCTTTTTCAGTAATTTGAATAGTATTTTAGGAACTACAAACTGATCTTTAGGATTGGTGGTTAACTCCACGGGATCGTAACCTGGCTTTTTATGGATATCCACCATGCGGGCGTAATCGGGGGCTTTCGCATCATCCAACCAGAAATAGTAGGTAAACCAGGAACGGTTATCAGCTACTAATACAATATCCCCACAACGCTCGTGATGCAATTGGATATTTTTTAGGTCCTCATCCACAAGCACTTTTTCAATGCCATCAACCGATTTAAATAAGGCTACCAATTCGTCTTTCAACGATTTATCATTTAAATAAATATGCGACACTTGGTGATCGGACACCGCAAATGCTTTACTAGCACCCGCATCTAAAAGTTCCAAACCACGTTCTATGCGAATGTTTAATAAACCTTTTTTTCTAAGGATTCTGTTAGGATGAATCGGGTTATTCACATCCGTAATCCCATATTCAGAAAGTAAAATAATGTTGATGTCTTGCTTTTGGTAATACGCCACCAATTGTTTGACGATGCCATCCACTTCCTTTAAATCTTTACTGATTTTAGTGAAATCCAATCCGTATTTCTGAACATTATAATCTAAATGCGGAATGTAAATCAGTGTCAACGTTGGGTTATATAACTCATCGGTACGAATGGCGCTATCTGCAATCCACTGACTCGATTTTATGGATGTTTTAGGTCCCCAAAAACTAAATAATGGAAACACGCCAAATTTACTTTGAAGCTCATCACGCAATTCCGGAGGATAAGAATAGCAATCAGGCATTTTTCTTCCATCCGCTAAATAATTTGGCCTTGGCGTTACACCATAATCGGCAGTGGTGTACATATTATACCACCAAAAATGATTGGCGCAGGTAAAATTGGGGTTTTCTCTTTTTAGTACATCCCAAATTTTTTCGGATTGCACCAAAGTATTCGATTGTCGCCAAAACTTGATTTCGTTCTCATCTTTAAAATACCAACCATTGCCCACAATACCGTGTTCGGAAGGCATTTTTCCCGTTAAATAGGTCGATTGTACGCTACAAGTCACCGCTGGAATAATGGGTTTTATGGTAGTGGACGCACCATGTTCCAAAAATTGCTTTATGAATGGCGTATGCTCACCAATTAACCGTTTGGTTAATCCAACCACATTAATGACAACCGTCTTTTTCATGCTAACTTATCTTTTAACCAATTTAATTCTCTTATAATGGATTGGGACATATCCACTTTTAAAGTCTCCGGCAACACATCCCACGTATAGGTTTCTACCTCCAAATGATTGGAAACCTGATGCTTTTTTAAATACGCCAACGTTTCTAAAATTTGATCTTGAGTGGAATATAAATCATCGAACTTTTCCAAGAATATCGGCACATGAAAATGCGCTCTTAATTCTTTATGCTTCCTATTTCCTTGTAAAATGATGGGTAAATCGTTATACACTTTCACATTGCAATCTACTTTTTCAGTGACTTGATGCAAATACGTAGGTTCATTAAAACGCTCCAAAGATTTCCAAATGATATCTTCTTTTCCAGCCTCAAATAAAATCTTTAAGGCGGCACTGACTTGTATTTTACCGACCATAATACCTTCTTTTGCCATGGCTTGAAACGTATATTCCGGCGTTTCGTAAGCGAGGGAAAAATGGCAAACATCGTAGCAAAGCGTAATATATCTTTTGATAATGGATTCGATTTCAGAAACATCCAAATTCAATTTGGGTCCCAAAATATCAACTCCAATCGGAATTAAATAATTCGAATAAAAATCGAGAAATTCTTTAGTGTTTTCTATTAATCCGTCCGGTTCTGGTTCGATATCCAGATGCAAATATTTTCCAGATGATTTTTCAATAGTATAAAGTTGCTCTACAATTTCAACCAATTGCTCCGCTCCTATTTTAAAAGCCTTTGAAACAGCGTCACCTGACTGAAACCAATGTTTGTAACTGATAGGGGACGTTGAAATGCCACCCGACATCCCTTTGGGAAGTAACGCTTCTAGTTGCGTGAATAATCTTTTGGTGTAAATTAATCGCTCTTTGGTCGTCCAATCGGGCGTATGCACTTGATCTTTTACAATAGTATTATGAAAACTTCCATACGGAAATCCGTTCATGGTGAACACATAACAATTATTATCTGCCAACCATGATTTGAAATTATTCAAATTATCGTCTTGCGCTAGTTCTTCGCTGGCTTTGTTAGATAAACGCAGACCAATGCCGAAAGGCGCCAATCCTGAAACCTCTTTTTTAATTTCAGGAATGTGTTTTTTTATAGTCGAAAACGTCATTTCCCAATCCTCTCCAGGATGGATGTTGGTACAATACGTTATATGATAAGTCTCATTAATTAACATTAGTTTTTCTTAAGTTTTTAGTAAATGACAAAAAAAATAATGTTTCGAATGTCAGTCTGAGCGCAGTCGAAGACATTGGAAATATTGTTTTCATATGCATTTCGACTTTAGTTTATCTTGAGCGAAGTCGAAAGGCTCAATGTGACACCTTCAATTTTTGTCATCTCTTGATTATTAATGTTATAAAAATGAAGAAACGGCTTCTTTCATTTTTACGGTATCAATTTCATGGACATCCAACTTTTTCCCAATCTCCGAAATAAGTGTAATGGTTAATTGGCCACCCAAATGTTCCCTAAATTCTTCAATACCATTAATAAGGTCGTCGATTTGATGTTCTGGAATTGGTAGCTTTAAATCAAATCCAACACTTTCAATAACATTCAAGATAGCATCTAAAATATCTTGATCAATCAATCCTATTTTATGGGCATAGACCAAATCAATCGCCATACCAACCGCCACAGCTTCACCGTGACGAATGCTGTAATTGGTCATGTGCTCCATTTTATGGGCTGCCCAATGTCCGAAATCCAGCGGACGTGAAGACCCATTTTCAAAGGGATCGCCACCTTGCGTGATATGTTCCATATGCAATGCGGCACATTTGTAAATGACGTATTGCATGCTTTCCATGTCCCTATTCTGAAGTTTTTCAGATAGTTTTTCTATATCTTGATAAAACGATTTGTCCTTGATAAGTGCCACTTTAATAGCTTCGGCAATCCCAGAAATCCAATCACGTTGGTCTAATGACTCCAGAAACATACTGTCGTTTATAATGGCGTATGGCAAAGCGAAGGTTCCCAAGAAATTCTTTTTTCCAAAATGGTTGATGCTATTTTTAACCCCAACACCCGAATCATTTTGAGCAAGTACCGTAGTAGGTATTCGCAATAATTTAACCCCTCGGTGCGCAATGGCACAGGCATACCCAACCATATCAATCACAGCACCGCCGCCAATAACAGCCACAAATGAATGTCTGCAAATATTGAAATTGTTAATGCCTTCCAATACGGTATCTAAATGTTCAGTCCCAATCTTCACTTGTTCACCTCCTGGGATGCTTATGATGGATTTAAATTCAATTTTCGAATCATAATGGTCGCAATAAGATTCAATTTGCTCCGTGAGAAATGGATGTGTATGCGATACGCCTTCATCTACAATGAACAACACTTTAACTCGAGACGTATTATAGCTATTTACAATATCTGAAAACAAGGGATTGCTAAGTTCAAACAATTGATTAGTAAAGTATAATTTATGATGATACTCCACTTTAAAAGTTTGCTGGATGGTTTTTGGAATTTGCATTGGTAAAAACAGTTACGTCACTGAAAAACGTTTAGATAAAAATAACGATAATGGTAATAGTAAAAGAATAATTATTCCAACCCACCATTGTGATACACTAGTAGCAATGGCCGCATTCATAATTACTAATGATAATACGCCAGCTCTCACTGCTTTTTTTATATTCTTAGGTGAATTTACTTTATATGCTTTCACTAATGGTGTAAAGATAGCGATACCAAACAGAAGTAAAAATGGTAATACCTGAATGGGAGCATAAACTATTGTTAAATTAGATAAACTGATGAAGAAAATAACAAATAGATACAACAACGCTGAAAAAACAAGATTTCTTTTGTTATTCCCATGCACCTCGCCTCTACTTATGAGTGTTACCGCAAAAATGTAGATGATTGGAATGGCTATATAAATCCATTTGGAATATGTCGGCAATCCCAACACACACATACCCAATAATAAATTGAGTCCTCTGCAAGAACTCATCGCTAACGGACCAAAAAAACCATGATGTTTTGCGGTGGAATCATATAATAAGATAGCTCCTGCAAGTGCTATGGCTACTAGACCGGCATATAAATTACATAAAAATGATAATAATATTCCTAAAGCCAGTAAGCTACCTCCTAAAAGGGAAGCCGTTTTTAAAGACACAATCCCACTAGGAATGGGACGTTCAGGTCGTTCTTCCTTATCAATTTTTAAATCGAAAACATCATTAAGAACTACGCCACCAGCATACAAACATACCGAGGCTAGGATTAACAGTAATAAATCCATTATTGTTTGCGACCAAGCCATGGCAAAAAAGCCCGCAATGGCCGCCCCCGCCATAATATCTGCGGCAGCTGTTGGTAAATTGGGAGGCCGCATTAAAATTAAACAGCCTTTAAAAACAGATGTTTTTTTAGACGATTGTATTCCCATCAATTTTTGGCTCCTGCCCTCTCAATACACTATTATCGTTAAATAATTTCCTTTGGTCAATGGCTGAAGTTCCCAACCAATGCGATTCCTTCATTTTTCCATTTTTACCAAACGCATGCAAGGCATTTTGGTAACAGGTTTTAATAACATCCTCCCTAGAGATTCCGCGCTCCAACATCAAAGCGGCTGTTTTTGGCACTGCTAGTGGGTCACTTACGCCCCAATCCGCAGAACTATCCACCATAATGTTGGTACTTCCGAATTTTCTAACCACTTCCACCATGCGCTCATTGCCCATCTTTGTTTTTGGATAAATAGTAAAGGCAGCAATAAAACCACGATCTAAAACTTCTTTTACGGTTTCTTCATTGTTGTGATCGATGATGACGTTGGCAGGATCCAATCCGTGTTCCAAACAGACTTCCATACTTTTAATGGTACCCGCTTTTTTATCTCTGTGCGGTGTATGTACCTGAACCGTCATATTTAATTCCTTCGCCATCTCTAGCTGCATTCTGAAGTATTTATCTTCCGCAGGCGTTTGATCATCATAACCAATTTCGCCGATGGCCACGACATTTTCTTTGTGGACATATAATGGCAATAATTCTATCACTTGCTCTGCTAATGCTTCGTTATTGGCTTCTTTTGAATTTAAACCGATGGTACAATAATGTTTAATTCCAAACTGACTCGCCCTAAAAGGCTCCCATCCTACTAAGCTGCTGTAATAATCTTGAAAAGAACCGACTTGCGTTCTTGGTTGACCTAACCAAAATGATGGTTCAATAATCGCTACAATGCCCGCTGCTGCCATAGCCTCATAATCATCAGTCGTTCTGGAAGTCATGTGAACATGCGGGTCTATTATCATTAATTTTTCTTGCATAATATTTATTTTACAGTGTCCCAGTTTATCAAATGCTGTTCTACTTTTTGTTTTAATAGGGTGTTTTCATTTAACAAAGCTTTGGCTTTATCATTATCCGAAACAGCGCAAGATAATGCCGCGGCTATTTGTTCCTTTTCATTCGGACTTTCAAATAACTTCTTCATGTCTTCCAACAAAACATCATCCATAAACTTACCCACAGGTCTCCAGAAATAAGGAATGATATCTCTTGAAGCAGCCCATCTTTCATGTGCAAAATCGGATATAATTCTTGCCAATTCTTTATTTGCCCGTTTATCGATATCTAAAATAGCACTTAAATCACGCTGCATAAATGCCGCTTTTAAATACATTTGATTCCACTGTTTGTCGTCGAAATACAAGGCTGGATAGGGATTGTTTAAAGAAATTGCATCAAAAATGGGCGTGATGTTGGTTCTGAGCGCATCAACAGCCACATGTTTATAGGCTTCAGGATTTGGCAATAAAATCAAGTATTTAAGGAATGTTTCCAATTCAGTAGTATCGGCAACTTGAATGATATTTGATACTTTAGACGTGAAAAAATCTTTATCAGCTTCCAACACGTTTACCAAAATATAAATCCTTCCTAATTCTAAATAATTGGCATGATGATTATAAAGATATTGGCATATTTCCGAACCTTCATGAGGCATCAATAATGCTTTATTTGCATCAATTTTTGCTAATTCCGGAATGTAATCGGCTACTTTTCCGGTGTTTTCGATTTGAATGACTTCGTTATAAATTCCGTCTAAAATATCTTGGTATGCCATGAGTCTAATTTTAGTAAAAGTAATAACTTACAAAAAAGGAATGCGTTTTTTGAGTTCTTTTTTACATAAAAAGATTAATAAAAAGCAAAAGTACGCAAAGCGATTAAAACCGCTACTATACAATGCTTTATAAATGTGTAGTCTTAGTTTGGAACTCGGTGTCTGATAGGTTTTGGGCTTAAATTGACAAGGTTAGGTTACTAATTCGTTACCGATTGATAAAGGCAACTATATAGCTTAACTGATTATATTTCAGTCTTTTGCACCCTTTTTTATATTCCCTTGTAACTCAATGTAATTTAATTTTAAACGTTAAACATTTGAGTTATGGAGCAGACAAAAAAATCGACGTTCAAACTGCTTTTCTATTTGAAAAAGAACGAACTGAAAAAGAACGGTAATGCCCCGGTTATGGCACGTATTACCATTGATGGAACACCGAAAACTTTCGGGACAAAGTTAGAAATTAACCCTAAT
>NCDW01000096.1 GCA_002280395.1 Flavobacteriales bacterium 32-35-8 | reverse complement strand
AAATTGCTAAACAAACAAGTATTATCCCTCAACCCTCATCATCTCTCACACAATGAAAATTTTTAAATTATTTTCAAGGCTCTCTGTTTTTTTATTTTTTTTTAACCCAACAGCCTTTTACGGTCAAACCATTTGTACAAATTATACGGTTACACCAGGAACAACTATCTCCGCTTCTGGGACTTCTACTTATAATACAAATATAAATGTGCCCGATTCTTATGTGCTAACAGATGTAAATATTACCATTAATATTTCCCATACACGGAATGACAACTTAGATATTTTTTTAATATCACCTTTAGGCACCATAGTAGAATTATCTACAGATAATGGAGGACCTGGTGATAATTATAACAATGTTACTTTTGATGATGCCTCAACAAATATATTACCTAGCAACAATACTACCATTTCTGGCACATACCAACCCGAAGGATCGCTAGCTAGTTTTAATGGACAAAATTCAAATGGAACCTGGGTTTTAAGGGTTACTGATGATAGTAATGGCAATGGAGGAACGATAAACAGCATCACACTCAACCTTTGTTATACTAACTTTGGCCATCTAGGCCCTGGTGGTGTAGGCAATGCTACAACCAATGTCTTATGGCTCAAAGGTGATGGTGGCGCATTCACCGATGCAGGAATAACGCAAGCAACCAATGGGCAACCTATTAGACAATGGAATGATGCCTCTGGAAATAACAGGCATGCAACCCAAGCTACTTTGGGAAACAGACCGCTTTTTGAAACAGCCTCAGATAATGGCATGCCAGCATTACGATTTACAGGTGACACTTATATTGATAGCCCTGCCCTTGGAATTACTGGCACCAGCAGCTATACATACATAATGACGTTTAGAGATACTACTACCGAACTAGGTACCATAACTGATGGTGCTGGCCATTTTATATTAGATAGAACAACTACCACAAATGAATTGGTTTCATTAAAACCAATCACAGGTAATGTATATGGCTACCAAAAAAGAAATAATGCTGGTGGTGCTCTTGGTGGCCCATTAACCACAACCAATATCAATACCAATGGGAAAATAATTGAGATGAGACGAGATTATAATGTCAATTATCAGTTATTTTATAATAATAATTTACAATCCACATTGGCTGATGCTGATGGCGCTACCACACCTCCAAATCCAAGAATAGGAAGACACGCAACAACTCCTAATGGAGGACTAAGGGGATTTATTAACGAATTTATCATATACAACTTTGCTCTAAATGAAGCACAAACCATTATTGTAAACAATTATCTTTCGGCTAAATACAATATGCCTATTGCGTCCAATGATTTTTATACCAGAGATAATCCTGGTGCTGCTGGTAATTTCGACTATAATGTTGCTGGGATAGGTCAAGCAACTGACGGCTCAAATCATACTGATTCTCAAGGCTCTGGAATTGTAAGAATAAGTAATCCAAGTACATTATCAAACGATGAATTCTTGTTTTGGGGAGAAGAAACCCCGAACCCAGTATACAATTTTACTACAAATCCAAACAATTATACAGAACAGCTAAACTCCAGATGGCGAGTCAGCAGGCGGGGTAACCCTGGCAATGTCACTGTATCATTTGATATTAGTGGTGTAGATTTATCAGGAAAGCAAGGTTGTGTAAGTTTGCAATTAGTAATTGATGACTCTTATGATTTTTCATCACCAAGCAATGTTTATCCTTTAACTATTGTAGGCAATACCGCCACGGCTACAGGGGTTCAATTGCAAAACAATCGTTATTTCACATTGCGCTATACCGACCAAATTGTTTGGGATGGCACAAACTTTTTTAATGGTGCTGGTGCAGGAAATGCTCCAAACAATACCGATTCGTGTTTAAAATTAACCGTGAAATCTGGAACTGCGGCTAATTTAGTTTTTGATGCCCATGTGAGAGAAGTTGAAGTTGAGCCAGGAGCTATTTTAAATATAGCCAATGGGGTATTACTAGAAACAGAAAACCAAGTGGTTATAAATGGAACTTTAGACCTATTAGGCGAAGCCCAACTCATTCAAAACCACACAGGTCCTAGTTTAAATTCTGGCTTAGGAAGCTTAAGGATTAGACAACAAGGAACAACGAACGCTTTTAATTATAACTATTGGAGTGCTCCAGTAACTAGAAGCGGAAACTGGCAAATTGGCTATTTAGAAGATGCTGCTGGCCCTTTAAATTTCACTGCTGGTATAAATCCGAATCCTGCAACATCCCCCATAACATTAAGCAGTAGATGGCTTTATAGCTTTAAAGGACCTTCTGGAGATTATAATTCTTGGATAAAGCTATCACAAACTTCTAATTTAGCGCCGGGTTTTGGTTTTTCAATGAAAGGTTCTGGAAGAATAGCTGCTGAAGAAGAATATATTTTTAGAGGCATTCCCAACGACGGAACTTATAACATTCCAGTAACAGCTGGGACAGATTTTTTAACGGGAAATCCATATCCTTCTGTTCTTGATGCTAACCAATTCATTAATGACAATCTATCCGTTATTGATGGCTCTCTATATTTTTGGGAATCGTTCACAACTAATAATAGTCATTATTTAGCTAATTACGAAGGAGGTTATGCCATCTATAATTTGTTAGGAGTTTCTTTACCTGCAGTAGCAGACGCCTCTGGACTAACCAGTGGTCTTGGTTCTGCAGCTAAGTCTGCTCCAACTCAATATATTAATATTGGACAAGGTTTTTTTACCACCATAACAAATTCTGGAAATTTAACTTATAACAATGCCCAGCGTGCCTTTGCTAGAGAATCTCTTGGCGCTACCGTTTATTATAAAACAAATAATGGCAAGGAAACTATAGACGACAGACCTAAACTATGGTTTTCATTTACAGCTCCTAAAGGTCAAACCAAAATCATTGGATTGGGATATGACACCCATGCAACCTATGACTATGATAAAGGCTATGATGCCAAATCTTATGATAATTTAAAAAACGATATTTATTGGTTATTAAATAATGAAACCTTAGCAATTCAAGCCTTGCCAAACTTAGATATTGAAGATGAATTGCCTTTAGAACTAAAAATTTCGGATGCTGGCTTATATAAATTATCAATTGATAAAATGGAGAATGTCCCGAGTGATGTCACAATTTATTTATTCGATAAAAACCAAAACATCTATTATAATTTAAGAGATACAGAAGCTCAACTCTTATTGAATAAAGGAACTTTTGATGAATTTTCAATTGTGTTTAAAGCGGGGCAATCATTGGGCATAACGCCCGTTGAAGACACCAAAGCATTTGTATCCTATGATTCCAACACTAAAACTTTAGAACTTCAAACCAAACAAGCATTGGTTGATTTAGACAGTTTTGAAATTTATAATACATTGGGGCAAGTCGTTTTAAGTATAAAAACCCCAGGATCTAAGAGTATCAATGTATCCAATTTACCAAATGGTATTTATTTTCTTAAAGTAAATACAAAATATAATGAAAATTCGAAAAGCATTAAATTTGTAAAATATTAATAGATGCTTAACCATTAAAAACAAAAAGCTTGGAAATGATTTCCAAGCTTTTTGTTTTGTAAAATATTTATAACTTTTAAAATCGGTTATCGCCATCTAAAATGTTACCCAAACCACCCAAAATACTGCCTTCTCCTCTATCTTTTCCGCCACCTTGTGGGGCTGATGCCCATACCCTTCCTGCCAATCTACTAAATGGTAAGGATTGAATATAAACGGTTCCGGGTCCTTGAAGTTTTGCGTAGAATAAACCTTCTCCTCCAAAAACCGTATTTTTGATGCCTCCGATAAATTCAATATCGTAATCCACTTCTTGAGTAAAGCCGACAATACAACCTGTATCAACTCTTAAAATCTCACCACGCTGCAATACTTTTTTAGCCATGGTACCACCAGCATGTACAAATGCCATACCATCACCTTCCAACTTTTGCATGATGAACCCTTCGCCTCCAAATAAACCTCTGCCCAATTTTCTTGAAAATTCGATGCCTACGCTTACGCCTTTGGCAGCGCATAAAAAAGCATCTTTTTGACATATAAACTTTCCTCTAAATTCGGTTAAATCGATTGGGATAATTTTTCCCGGATAAGGAGAAGCAAAAGATACTTTTCGCTTACCGACCAAATTATTGTAGAAGGCTGTCATAAATAAACTCTCGCCTGTAAGGATACGTTTTCCTGCCCCTAAAATTTTCCCTAAAAAACCAGAATCGTTTTGCGAACCATCACCAAAAATGGTTTCCATTTTAATCCCATCGTCCATCATCATAAAACTGCCTGCTTCGGCAACAACGCCTTCCTGTGGGTCTAATTCTATTTCTACGTATTGCATTTCTTCTCCGTAGATGGTGTAATCAATTTCGTGTGCTGTCATTTTTTGTTGATTTGTTGATTTGTTGATTTGTTGATTTGCTTAATCGCCTATTTGTTGACTGTTTTAAATAATTGTTACAATTTTTATTTGTTGTTGAGTCGTTTGTTGTTAAGTTGTAGTTGCAAATCAACTAAACGACTTCACAACAAACGACTTAACTTTTCAATTTTATGCTCCATTGAAATTTAAAGGTCGATACTTCTTGGTCTTCTTCATTGGTTCCAACAGATGTCATCCAAAGGGTTTGACCTTCTCCCGTTTCAATGGCTTTCTTGATGGCTTCATCAATCAAACTTCCATCGTGACAAACAAAAGTGATTAATCCGGTTGCCTTCTTTGAGAATGTAGATTCGTTTTTTACGACAAGCATTGATATGGATTTACTTGATTCCTGAATTTTCATCATCATTAAAGCCCCAGTTGAAAATTCTGCAGCCATACCTTGCACTGCCCAAAACATGGATTTAAAAGGATTTTGGTTCATCCAACGATGCCTTACCGTTACGACGCATTTACCATTATCAATATGTCTTGCACGAACACCACATAAATAAGCCGATGGCAGTTTAAACATAGTAAATGTATTTAGTTTACTGGGCGTTATAGTCATTTTTGAATGGTTTAATTTTTACTAAGTTATGAAAATATCATATATCTTTAAATGTTAATATTATGTTAAATTAAACTACTATGCGTAACATAATACCTTCTTAAAGACATATATTTGCATAAGAAACTATTATATGTTTATAAAAATATAACATCAATCAAATAAATCATGCAAGACACACACCAAAAAAACATCGCCACATTTATACATTTATCGACATTTAGCAGGTTTATTATTCCGTTAGGAAATTTTATAGCACCTATTATTCTTTGGATAGCCAACAAGGAAAAATCAGAATTCATTGATAACCACGGAAAACAAGCCATCAACTTTCAATTGAGCATGTTACTTTATGCCATTATTTTGGGAACCATTTCCATCCCATTTTTTGTTTTTAAACTATTTCATGGTATGGATTTTATAGATTTTAATGGTTTTAGCGATTTTCATATCAGCTTAGGCAAACCTTCTCCTCTGCTGTATATTGGTGGTGGACTAGGAGTTATTGCCGTTGTAGGATTCATAATAGAACTTGTATTAATAATTAAAGCTAGTTTAAAAGCGAGAGACGGTGAATATTATCAATATCCATTAAGCATACATTTCATCAAATAAAAAAAGTTTAGTCGTTTGTTGTTGAGTTGTTTAGTTGACACAGCTTAACAAAAAACAACTTAGCATCAAACAATAAATCAACAATAATTGAAAACAAAAGTTAAGGCGTTTGTCGTGGAGTCGTTTAGTTGATTTACAACTTAACAACAAACAAATCAACAACTAACAAAAAAATCATCAATCATCTATCAAAAAATGAACAGTTTCAATATTATCAACTTATGAAAATAGAAAACACAAAAGCACAAATGCGCAAAGGTGTTTTAGAATACTGCATACTATCGGTCTTAAAAGATGAAGACGCCTATGTTGCAGAAATTCTAGACACACTTAAAGACGCCAAGTTACTTGTTGTAGAAGGCACGATTTACCCACTACTAACAAGACTGAAAAACGCTGGACTTTTAAACTACCGATGGGAAGAATCCTTATCGGGTCCACCAAGAAAATACTACGGTTTAACCGAAACCGGTAAACTATTTTTAAACGAATTAAACACAACCTGGAGTGAACTGCAAAATGCGGTAAACTTAGTAACAAGCCAAAAAACACCAAAAAATGAATAAAACTGTCAACATAAATTTAGCTGGTATATTCTTCCATATTGATGAAGATGCATACTTAAAATTACAACGCTATTTGGAGTCCATAAAACGTTCATTTACGGATTCCCAAGGGCGTTCTGAAATCATTTCTGATATCGAAGCTCGTATTGCTGAGCTTTTCACAGAGCGTGTTAAACACGACAAACAAGTTATTGGTATTAAAGAAGTTGATGAGGTTATTGCCATTATGGGACAACCTGAAGACTACCTTGTGGATGACGATATTTTTGAAGATGAACCGCAATCGACTTCATACAAAAAAACCGCGCCAAGTAAAAAATTGTTTAGAGATACCGATAACTCTTATATAAGTGGCGTCTCGTCTGGACTCGGGCATTATTTGGGTGTTGATGCTGTTTGGATGCGTTTATTATGGATTGTTCTAACTATTGCATCTGGAGGCACTTTTATAGTAATTTATATTTTATTTTGGATTTTAGTTCCTGCCGCCGTTACAACAGCCGAAAAAATAATGATGACGGGCGAACCTGTCAACATTAGCAACATTGAAAAAAAAATAAAGGACGGCTTTGAAAATGTGGCAGATAACGTTTCGGAGGCTGCTAAAAATGTCTCGAAATCGGTTTCTGGTGCCGCAAAAAAAGGAAGTAGCTCCATAAAATCGAGTTCTAAAAACTTTTTTGACACGATTGCAGATATCATCATGTTTTTCTTTAAAGTGATAGCAAAATTTATAGGTATTCTGTTTATAATCATTGGTGCTTCTGCCCTAGTTGGATTAATCATAGCATTATTCTCTTTAGGGGTTGCAGATATTGTACATATACCAGGTATAGATCTTGTAGACATCGCTAATTCCGGAAATACACCTATATGGCTCATCTCCTTATTTGTGTTTTTTGCTGTAGGCATTCCCTTTTTCTTCCTGTTTTATGTAGGATTGAAAATCTTAATCAATAACTTAAAATCTATTGGTAACATTGCTAAATTCACATTACTAGGATTGTGGTTATTCTCCATCATTGCATTAGTAGTTATAGGCATTAGGGAAGCAAGCGAACATGCCTTTAACGAACGCACCCTAGAAAAGGAATATCTACAAATAAAAACTATGGATACTTTAAAGATTAAAATGGCAGAAAATGATTTATACCGAAATTCATATAGAACCAATGACTTTAAAATTGCCAATAATGAGAAGGGAGCCAAAACCATATACAGGCAAGATGTTAACATATTAGTGAAGTATACAACAGATACCATTGCGACCATTAGCATAGAGAAAAGTGCCAATGGCAGAAACTATGAAAAAGCCATTACACGAGCTAAAAACATTGACTATAATTATACATTTACTAACAATCAATTGGTATTGGATACTTACCTTTCAACAAGTCCGGACAATAAAATTAGCGATCAAGAAGTTGTAGTCACCCTTTATTTACCTGTAAATTCTGTTGTCTATTTTGATAATAGTGCCAAGAATTTTTTAAGCCATTATGATGATAATATAGTTCCATCAAAATACACCAACCATTATGTTACAATTACCGAAGATGGTGTTGTATGCGATGATTGTACTGGTGAAGACTTTGAGATAGATGTGGAAACACCCAACATTCAAATAAATGAAAATGGGATTGAAATTAAGAGTGATGATAACAGCATAAAAATAGATGTGAATGGTGTTAAGGCCGAATCTGAAAAAGTGAAAGTAAACATT
>NCDW01000095.1 GCA_002280395.1 Flavobacteriales bacterium 32-35-8 | reverse complement strand
GCAAAGCATTACTAAAAATTTTAGAGCTTATTATTGTAAAACCTTTTACGTTACCTTGGCATGTTTACAAAAGTGCTTTATTAAACCTTTCCAATACCGGCTCAGAAAATTCTGAAGAAAAAGTATTATCATTGGATTTCCCTCTATTCATTTGGTTTATCCGAATGTTTGATGCCATGATAGCTATCACTTACCCAATCGGAATCATTCTTGCCCTTATTGCTGGACTTAATGAATATACTGGTGGTTTCGGAAGCTTTCTAATTACGTTATTGGTTACTTATTTTGCGCCACTAGGTCTTGGCTTAATAAGAGAACTTTATCAAATTTCATTAAAAATCCTATTGTATTTGAAAATTATTTCAACAAAATAACATGAGCAAAATCTATTAAAAGCCTAACCTACTTTAAAATATTTCGAACGCTTTTAAAACTAAAAATATGAAGTTGTTAAAGACTCATTTTATTTAGGTTGGCTTTGTCAATAATGGCTTTTAAGCGTTCTTTTCTTAGTTGAGTTTCCGTTTTTTTCTTATTGATTTTTTGAGCCATTAACTTAGAATGCTTCGCTTTATTTTTTGTGTTTTTATCCCGACCTGTTTTAGCCATAAAACATATTACTTCTTATAATACCTCGCATAGCCACGATACGCAAAAAATCCTAACAAGGCAACTAAACCAACAGCAACAGCAATAGCATTAAAACTCGCTATTTGCTGGCCTGATTGGTAAGAATGTAAGCCCGATAAATAAAAGTTCACTCCAAAATAGGTAAATATGATAAAACCAAAAACTATGATAGAGGATAGATTATACAACCAAGTACCACGAAGTCCAGGAATGAGTCTCATGTGAATCACAAACGCATACATCATGATACTTATTAATGCCCATGTTTCTTTTGGGTCCCAGCCCCAATAACGTCCCCAACTTTCGTTGGCCCACATACCACCTAAAAAGTTTCCAATGGTTAACATGACCAAGCCAACGGTTAATGACATTTCATTTATAATGGTGAGTTCTTTAATATTTAAATCCATTTTAAGCTTATTCTTTTCCGTAGTGAAAATCATAAGCATTAGCGATACAATTCCTAAAATCATTCCCAGAGTAAACGGTCCGTAACTGGCTACAATAACCGCTACGTGAATCATGAGCCAATAACTATTTAAAACGGGTTGTAAATTAGCAATGGCAGGATCCATCCAACTCCAATGGGCAATCATTAAAAGCATGGCGGTTACAAATGCTGTAGCGGCAATAGTTAACTCGCTTTTTCTACCAAAGGCCAAACCAAAAAACATGGTCGCCCAAGCTACGTAAATCATGGATTCATACGCATCACTCCAAGGCGCATGCCCAGAAATATACCATCTTACAATCAATCCTGCCGTATGTAATAAAAACAGAAAAAGTATGGTTATTTTAAACACATTGGCTACTACTTTTAATACCTTATTTTGAGTTTTAAATATTTGAATAATCAACACAATAAAAAGAATAGAACCGGCATATAAATACCAACTAAATAACTTCTTAAAAATATCGTATTTATTATATAATACCTCTGTGTTTATCTTTTCATCAGAAAGCATCACGGAAGCTCCGTAACGTTGTTGCGTCCTTTTAAAAGCCTCTAAAAACTTATCGGCCTCAGAAAAATCACCGGATTGCTTAGCCGTATTTAGCATGTACAAGTAAGCATTAAGCCCATTGTTTATAAAGTTGGCATATAATGAATCGGTTATTTTAATGTTTTCATCGTTCTTATAATCGTAATTGGAAATCCATTTATTATTTTCATCATCAGGGACAGGAAATATTTTTAAGGGTTCACCTTCAAGCGTATTATAAAGCAACGACACCCTTTGCTCTGTTTCTTTGAGTTGCGTTTGGTACGCATTGGGCTGATTTGTGTTATAAGCATCGTCTAGATATGGGGCTAATTTATATTCCCCTTTTTCTGTAAAGAAATCTGACAGCCTAACATATTTTTCACTTTCATCCACCCCAATAATATGTCTAATGGAATCCCCCTTTTTTAAGGCTAAATAAATGACAGGAACATTATACCAAAGCATGGGACTTTCTTGCATGGATAAAAATATTTGATTGGCATCAAACTCCTCATAAGTATCGTTCTTGCTCAATTTACGAAGCATTTCAGATGCATAGGTATTTACGGGCATCATTCGTCCGCCGAGATCTTGAATCACCATGTGTCCAAAATTTTCCGCATGCTCTTTAGGCGTTATATTTGCCCTTAGAATAGAATCTACCATTGCTTTTTGGGCTTTGATATCATTATGAGTATCATGCTGGGAATGGTCTTGTGAAAACCCATTCAAACCAAAACAAAGTACGAATACAGCCAGTAATTTCGCTTTTTTTGACTTAACATTCTCCAATTGCCTTTTTAAATCGCCAAAACGCGACCCCTTTACAAACAAGATAGCCATCAATCCGAAATACAATAAAAAATATCCAATATATGTAATTAAAGACCCCCAATAATCGTGGTTTACAGACAAAATCGTTCCTTTTTCATCGGGGTCGAAACCCGATTGAAAAAATCTATAACCGCCATGATCTAAAATGTTATTCATAAAAATCTTATAGTCATAACTGCCTTCTTTCTCGTCAATGATGGTAACTTCACTGGAATACGCCGAATAGCCTCTTTCTGTACCTGGATAACGCTCGGCTTCAAAATCGTTTAACTTGATTTGAAATGGTAATTCCATCACTTTAGAACCATATTTTAAAGCAAAATCCAATCCGCCAACCTGTATTTGCTTAAAGGCATTATCCATACCTTTTCCACCGAGTACACCAACACGTTTGGTTTCTCCATTGGTTGTTATTTTAAATACGGCACCATCTTCATCATTTTTTAATATTTGTGATTTTTGAACCACATCAAAAAAACCTTTTACCACAGGGTTTGGGAACACCATTTGCATGTCGCCAATAATATAACGCGAACGCAACATTAACGGTTGTAAACTATCTTTTACCAGAGTCCCTTGAGCCATGGTTGCCATGGTTAAATATTCACCCTCAAAGGGTGATTTTATGGTAAGCCCCTCATCACTATAGGTAATATTTATGGCGCCATCCGTGGGTTTGTTAAGTGCAAACAACACATTATGTATACTTGCTACCTCACCGACTTTTAAAAAATGGTTATGAGGTCCATCACCACCAGACTCCACAACTTTTAAATAAGATTCACCATTCTCATTTGGTACAATATCTTCTTCGGCACCCCTAATGAATTTTTCAAGTTCGATGGTTACCGGCTGCTGGTTGTATTTGGTTTCAACTTTAAAATCATTATCCATTCTATGTGAAAAATCCACTTCCTTCTCTATTGGCAAGCGTTGTGGGACACCATCAATTTCATAATCGCCATCAATGTATGCCGTTACATAGGTTTTTTGTGATAAAAATGTGTTTTCGGTAGCACCTTCCCGAATAGCCATCATCCCTTCAAAGCTTATGTACCTGGTAATGAAAGCGCCTAATAGAATGAAAATGAACGCTAAATGCAAAATTAAAGTCGACCATTTTTCTTTTTTGTATAACCTGAATCTGACAATATTTCCTAGAAAATTGATGACAAAAATCCCCATAATGGCTTCAAACCACCAGGCATTGTAAATTAAATTTCTGGTGTAAGCCGTTGGAGATGTATCTTCTCCCGCATCTAAAAAAGTACCTGTTACCATGGCGGCAGCAAAAACTATAAATAAAACGGCAGTAAGACGGGTAGAAAAAAGAATTTTGGCGAGTTTATTTTGCATGATATGAACCCTTTTAAGGTGCGGCAAATTTAAGTATTAATGTTGATTTTGAAGTGTTAAAGTTTGTGAAAAAGACGGAAGGTGGAAGACGGAAGACCAATGACATAAGAACCATTAAATTGCCAGATAAAAATGAGCAACTAAAATTTTAAAAACTGAATACTGAACACTGCGACTGAAAACTACTTCTGCCTTGCCTCAAAAATTTTCAAATACAAAAAAGTTCCCATTTTTCGGGCACGTTGTTTCGCATTTTCGGCATAATCACCTTCAAAAAGTTCGTCAATGGTCTGGAACCAAAGGTTTATCCAGAGTCCGAAATGCAATTCCGTGATCATATTATTGTTTTCTTGGTCCACTTTCACATGCGCTTCCAACGGATTTCCCAAATATTTTGTTTTTAAAAACAAACTAGATTCCCAAAAGTTCGTGAGCCGCTCTAAATGGGCATCCCAATCTGTAATCACATCATTAAAAAATGGCCCTAAAACAGTATCTTTTCTAACTTTATCATAGAAAGTAGACACTAATAAAGACACATCTTCCCTGGTTTTTATATCATGCTTCATATTACAAATTTAATCTTTTAATAAGTCTTGCAAAGCCGCTAAGTCGCAAAGTTTCAAAGATTACCTTAATACCTTCCTAACTTTTAACTTTTAACTCATAACTTTTAACTTATCTTCTGTATTTTAGCAACATGATTTCGGCAATAATTATAGGCGCAGGTAATGTCGCCACCCATCTATTTAAGGCTTTCCAAAAAGCAGAACAAATATCTGTTAAGCAATGGTATAATAGGCATTTAGCCCCAATTAATCCATACAAAAATGATGTGGAAATTACGGATGATTTGTCCCAACTCAAAGAAGCAGATGTTTACATTTTGGCAGTGAGCGATGATGCTATTAAAGACTTATCATCCAAACTTCCTTTTGAAAATCGATTGGTAATTCACACTTCAGGAAGCGTAAGCATTTATGATATCAATCAAAAAAACAGACGCGGCGTTTTTTATCCACTGCAAACCTTTAGTAAAGATGCCTTTATGGATTTCGCGAATGTGCCTATTTGCATAGAAGCCATTAAAAGTGCCGATTACCATGTTTTGAAATCCATGGCAATCAGCATTGGAAGCCCTACTAAAAGAGTGAATAGCGACCAAAGACGCGTGTTGCATTTAGCTGCCGTATTCGTGAATAATTTCACCAATCAGTTATATAGGGTCGCCCATGAAATCACGGAAAGTGAAGGCGCTGATTTCGATATTTTAAAACCGCTAATACTTGAAACTGCCAACAAAGTTCAAGAATTTTCACCTTATATGGCGCAAACAGGCCCCGCCAAACGCAATGATAAAAAAACCATCAGAAAACATTTGAAAATTTTAAATAATAACCCGCATCATAAAGCCATTTATGAATTACTAACCGAATCTATACAAAGAACACATGGAAGAAAAAAGCTATAAAGAATACTTAAACCATATTACCACATTTATTTTTGACGTTGATGGCGTTTTAACCAATGGTGACTTGCATGTTACCAATACCGGAGAACTTTTAAGAATCATG
Source organism: Flavobacteriales bacterium 32-35-8 (assembly GCA_002280395.1). Taxonomy (GTDB): domain Bacteria; phylum Bacteroidota; class Bacteroidia; order Flavobacteriales; family Flavobacteriaceae; genus Confluentibacter. The sequence continues at coordinate 2,565 of NCDW01000095.1, read as the reverse complement.
AACGTAAGGGATGGTTTTGCCCTTAAATTTGCCGTAAATTCGGGCTATAATGTTGCCATCATATCAGCTGGCACTAATGAAGGCGTTAAAATTCGTTTAGAAGCACTCGGTATTAAAACGGTTTATTTAGGAGCCCACAAAAAACTTGAAAAGTTTTATGAATATATAGAAGCCAACGATATTAAACCTGAAAACGTGCTTTATATGGGCGATGATATGCCAGACTACCCAGTTTTAAAAGTTGTTGGCTTACCTTGTTGCCCACAAGATGCCGTTGCCGAGGTAAAAGGAGTTGCCAAATATATATCCCATAAAAATGGCGGACAAGGTGCCGTTCGCGATGTGATTGAACAGGTTTTAAAAGTGCAGGATAAGTGGGTGTTTTAGCTGTTAGCTGTTAGCTGTTAGCTGTTAGCTGTTAGCTGTTAGCTGTTAGCTGTTAGCTGTTAGCTGTTAGCTGTTAGCTGTTAGCTGTTAGCTGTTAGCAAAACTAACTTTTAACTTTTAACTTTTAACTTTTAACTTTTAACTTTTAACTTTTATTTATAAACTTTTTGAACTACTTAAACCTCATTCGCTGGAAAAATTTACTAATGATTGCCTTGGTGCAATTACTTATTAAATATGCATTTTTGGAACCTTATGGAGCTGCAACACGTTTGGATACTTTAGGTATTATTCTTTTAATTATCGCTACTGTTTGTATTGCAGCTGCTGGAAATGTTATTAACGATATTAATGATATTGAAACCGATGTTATTAACAAACCCAATAAAATTATTATAGGGAAAGGGATTTCAGAAAAAACAGCTTATAATCTATTTATCATTTTAAATGTGATTGGTGTTGGCGTTGGATATTACCTATCCAATGTCGTTGGCAGGAGCGGATTTTTCTCGTTATTCGTTATTATTTCAGTATTACTTTATGTGTATTCAACATATTTGAAACAACTGTTTTTAATCGGTAATTTGGTCATTTCCTTTCTGGTTGCCTTAAGCATTCTTATTGTTGGGATTTTTGAATTGATTCCGAATATTACCGAACAAAATCAAAACATCCAACTATTATATTTTAAAACCATTTTGAACTACGCTTATATGGCTTTTATTTTGAATCTAATTCGGGAAATAGCCAAAGACGTTGAAGATTTAGAAGGCGATACCAAAGCAGGCATGAACACACTGCCTATCATCATTGGAAAAGAAAAAACCAAATATTTATTATTTGTACTATCATCAATTACGCTGTTCATTATTGGTTATTATATAGCGAATTCTTTGTATAAAAACCAAATAGCTGTTATTTATTTCTTAATATTCATTATAGCGCCTCTACTCTATTTAAACATCAAAATTTTAAGTGCCCAAATAAAAACCGACTACACGCACATTAGCAACATCCTTAAATGGATTATGTTTTTTGGAATGCTTTCCTTACTTTTATACAGGTATAACGCAATACGGTAATGCTAAGCGAAACATTAAAAAACCATAATATTATTTTAGCTTCGGGGTCTCCAAGACGGCAACAGTTTTTTAAGGAATTGGGATTGGATTTTGAGGTTCGTTTGAAACCTATAAAAGAAGAGTTTCCTTCCCGATTGAAACATTTTGAAATTAGTGATTATTTGGCTCAGCTAAAGGCACTCCCTTTTAAAGGTGAATTAAAAGATAAAGACATTCTTATCACAAGCGATACCATTGTTTGGCACAATAACAAAGCACTTGGGAAACCTTTAGATGAATTAGATGCGTTTGCAATGATAAAATCTTTGAGCAACTCAACCCATGAAGTGATTACATCGGTTTGTTTTACAACGACTAAATTTGAAAAAACGCTAAACGACATTACTAAAGTCACTTTTAAGAACTTAACCGATCAAGAAATAAATCACTACATTAAAACCTATAAACCTCTAGATAAAGCAGGCGCATACGGCATACAGGAATGGATTGGACAAATTGGAGTTGCCAAAATAGAAGGCTCATACTTTAATGTTATGGGCATGCCAACGCATCTTGTTTATAAATCATTGACCGATATTGTTAATGATTTGTAAAAACACTAAATTCAACAACCCTTTTCTCTTTTCTAACGTATCTTTGTATTATTCAATTTAAAAAAATATAAAATGTTTTTCGAAACTTACCAAAGCGAATTAATAGCTACCGGATTTCTGCTTCTTTTCTTACTTATAGTTCGTTTTATTTTAACCACCCTTATTACAAAAATATCCAGAAGGAATGGTATTAATTTAGCTCGAATACATTTAATTAACAGATATGTTTCGGTAACTTTATTTTTAATAGCACTTATCATCATTCCATTTATTTTTGGTACTGAACCCCATGATTTGGTAGTGCTTTTCTCTTCAGTTTTTGCCGTTATAGGTATCGGTTTATTTGCTATTTGGTCAATTTTAAGCAATATCACCTCTGGCATTATTATGTTTTTCTCATTTCCATATAAAGTAGGTGACAAAATACAAATACATGATAAAGATTTTCCACTTGAAGGGATTATTGAAGATATCAGAGCATTTCAACTTCATCTTCGCTTAGA
>NCDW01000313.1 GCA_002280395.1 Flavobacteriales bacterium 32-35-8 | reverse complement strand
TATTGGAATGTAGGTGAACTTAATTTAAATTTTGTAAAGACTGCCGAATTAAAAAATGTGAAACGTTTGGTATTGACCTCAAATTCATCCAATGTGAAAATTGATAATTTAGTTGAAAATGCGACTATAAATGGGAGTATTGGCGATTTAAAAATCTTAAATCTAGGGGATGGGTTTAACAATTTAAATGTTACCCTTCAAAATAGTGATGCTGTGATTTCGCTTCCTAAAGTGGATGCTAATTTTCAGTATAAAGGCAAGCGTTCACGTTTAAAGCACCCCAAAAAAACCTCTAATGATAATGTCTCAACATTCTCAACCAATAATTCTAATACTAAAAAAACCATTGTGGTAAATGCGAAGTACAGCAATGTTATTATGCAATAGTTTATTATTTTTGAGGAAACACGTCTTCTATGTCCTCAACCCATTTTCAGGAGTTTTTAAAGCATATCAGTCCCAAGCCACTTCGGGTACTACATCCAGAAATTCCAAATTCCAAATACATTTCCATAGACCTTTCGGAGGATAATAAACAACTCAAAGATCTTGATGTTAGTAAGACTGAAGTATTGCAAAATTATATTGAAAGCCAAATACACCAACACAATGGCTTGGTGGGCTACGGTGGTTATAATGAAGTGCGAACTATCTACAAACGCAGTCAACATTTTAACAACAACGAGGCTACCGAACGCAACATCCATTTGGGAGTAGATTTATGGGTAGCTGCCGAAACCCCGATTTATTGTCCGTTAGATGCCACCGTGCATAGTTTTAAAAACAATACCAATTTTGGTGATTATGGACCCACCATTATTTTAAAACATAACATAAATGATGTTGAGTTTTACACTTTGTACGGCCATTTAAGCTTGGCGTTTTTAGAAAATTTAGAAGCAGGCAAACACATAAGACAAGGCGAACCATTTGCCACTTTGGGCGATGCCACCGTAAATGGGAATTACCCACCACACTTGCATTTTCAAATCATAAAAGATTTGCAAGGTTATGAGGGCGATTACCCTGGTGTTTGTAACAAAAAGGATTTAGAATTTTATTTGGATAATTGCCCGAATCCGGAGTTGGTTTTGAGGTTGGGGGGTTAGGGTTCGTTTAACGTGTTCGTGTATGGAAAGTTGCGTGTTTGAGGGCGAGGATTTTCCGAAGGACACGAGCGCAGCGAACTGGCGCAAGCAAAATCGGAAGCCAGCAAACAAGCAACAACCTTTGTGCCAGCTAAAACTAGCAATTAATTATACACGGCTTAAGTTTGTCTTTTAGTTAAATTTTGCTTGGGTTCCAATTTCCTTTCTCTGATTTTTTCCAAATTCTCCAATGCTTTTGAGATGATTTAAAGGGTAAACTGGATTTCAATTCGTTAATATAATCAATTTCATATTTTTCAAGTTGCTCAAATGGTAAAGCGAACCAAACTGAAATCGTTGATTTGTTTGATGTTCTTAAATATATTCGAGAATTTTTAATTCTAAAGTCTAATTCAGGTAATTTATCCTGATTTAAAAGAGTTGCGTTTGTTTTTGGGTCTTTGAAACTAAAATGCCATAAAAAGCTTAAAACTAAAGGACCTTGAGGATTATTAGGCAAATCTTTATTCAATTCGAGAATTTCAAATCCATTTCCAATATCTTTTGTTGACAATTTCCAAATCCAACAATTTAATAAACCACCATTGTCAGATTTCGGAATTCCATATTTCAAACTCAATTTGGTAATTAATTTCAGCGTAGAATATTCTTTTTT
>NCDW01000312.1:1913-2497 GCA_002280395.1 Flavobacteriales bacterium 32-35-8 | reverse complement strand
AAAATTGACAGTTTTGTGGAAAGCATTATCAATAAACAAATTGAAGATGATCAATTCCTGAATGCAAACATCACTTTTAAGGAAATAGAATCCATAAAAAAAGTGTTAAAGCACAAGCTAGCAAACATTTACCATCTACGAATAGAATATCCAGAATAGTTATTCAAAAAAAGAATAAAAATAGTTGCGTTGTAAAAGATGATGCGTTACATTTGCAACCGCAATTTTATTGCAGAAGTTCTTTAAAATTCGGAGAGGTGCCAGAGTGGTAATGGAGCAGATTGCTAATCTGTCGACGCGTAAGTGTCGCCAGGGTTCGAGTCCCTGTCTCTCCGCAAAAAGAAGATAATCATTTCGGGGTGTAGCGTAGCCCGGTTATCGCGCCTGCTTTGGGAGCAGGAGGTCGCAGGTTCGAATCCTGCCACCCCGACAAATTATAGTATCAATCTATAACAAAAACCTGTTAATCGTATGATTTACAGGTTTTTCTGTTTTTAAGAATATCATAAGAATTGATATGTTTTGATTAAAAACGTCAACAAATCGGATAACAATTTGAAAAATCAAAAAGTGTTGACCAGATT
>NCDW01000312.1:0-1781 GCA_002280395.1 Flavobacteriales bacterium 32-35-8 | reverse complement strand
ATCTTTATAAGTGATTTGACTTTCGTCTGATAACAACGAATTATTGTTAACTAAAAGACGAAATAATGAAAACATCTTCCACCTTCAGTATTTTGTTCTGGGCGGACTTCTCCAGGGCAAAAAATGACCAAGCATCAATTTACGCAAGAATTACGGTAAATGGTAAACGGGCTACCATCAGTTTAAAACGAAAAGTTTTAGTTTCTGATTGGGATGTCCATAAAAACAGGGCTCGTGGAACTAACCAAAAATCAAGAATCTTGAACAGTTATTTGGATGAAACTTACAATCATCTTTTTAAATGTTATCGCGATTTAATGAACGAGCATAAATTGATTACTGCACAAGTTGTTAAGGCTCGATACTTTGGTAATGACGAAAATAATCGTTCCATTACTGATATTATCAATTACCATAATGAAGATATGGTAAACAAATTAAAGTGGGGAACACAAAAAAATTACTACACTACACAAAGTTATATCTCAAAATTTTTATCGAAATTCTATAAGACCACAGACCTTTACTTACGGGAACTCGATTATCACTTTATCATAAAATTCGAGAAATATCTTCGAGGTTATGTACCCGAAGACCATCAAAAACCAATGGGCAATAATACCGTGATGAAGCACATAGAACGGTTTAGGAAACTGATAAATCTATCACATAAGTTGGGCTGGATAGAACGCGACCCTTTTATCAATTTCAAAGCTAAATTCATTAAAAATGAAAGAGGCTTTTTAAGCCTCGAAGAACTTCAAGAGATAGAAAACAAACAATTTAGCATTCACAGATTGGAATTGGTTAAGGATTTGTTTGTTTTTAGTTGCTATACCAGTTTAAGCTATATTGATGTCATTCATTTAACTGCGGATAATATCTGTATTGGCATCGATGGCGAACTTTGGATTTATTACAAACGAGAAAAGACGACAAAGCCTATAAGAATACCTTTGTTACCAAAAGCGATGCAAATTGTTGAAAAATACAAGAGCAACCGTAAATCAATATCACAAGGAAGTATATTTCCTAAAATCTCAAATCAAAAACTAAACTCTTATTTAAAGGAAATTGCGGATGTCTGCGGTATTAAGAAGAACCTTACTTTCCACATTGCCAGACATACGTTTGCTACAACGGTAACATTGAGTAACGGGATGCCCATAGAGACGGTTTCAAAATTGTTAGGTCACTCCCGAATATCCACTACCCAAATTTATGCAAAGGTCATTGAACGCAAAGTGAGTGATGATATGCAAAAATTAAGGTACCAATTCAATGAGATAGAAAATGAATCTATCTCTAAAGTGGTTTCTCAAAATTCATAATCCCCACTTAATTAAAAATACAATGGAACTATCTATAATAAAAAATAAAATCCATAATATTCAAGGAAACAAAGTAATTCTTGATTTTGACCTCGCAGAACTTTATGAAGTAGAAACCAGAGTGCTTAAACAAGCCGTTAGACGTAACCTTAAACGTTTTCCAGATGATTTTATGTTTCAGCTTTCAAAGGACGAGTGGAAAGAGGTTATCACAAATTGTGATAACCTTCCAGAGAATATCAAATTTAGCCCGACTGCTCCTTTTGCCTTTACTGAACAAGGTGTAGCAATGCTTTCCAGCGTACTTAACAGCGACAAGGCCATTGACGTAAATATATCTATTATGCGTGCATTTGTAGCGTTACGGCAGCATCTTACAGATTATAGCAACCTTAAAGAACATATAGCCCAACTTGAAAAAGAAATGAATATCAAATTTAAGGACATTCA
>NCDW01000094.1 GCA_002280395.1 Flavobacteriales bacterium 32-35-8 | reverse complement strand
GGCATAAAGTATTTTGAGGATGCCCTATACTATTATAGCAATAATAACCTAGATAGCATAGTTACTATTAGACAAAATTATAAAGAGCAAACTGGTATTTATGCTCCAACACGAAAAAGTGTTGAGATTTTCGGTAATTACGATAATGAATCAAACCCTACAAAAAATCTTTTTATGTTTGATGAAACTTTTAAAAGATCATTATCAAAAAACAACTATGCATCTTATAGAAATAGTGTTTATACCTATTCTATTGATGGAGTACTTAACTCAGTTCCTAGCTCAGAATCAGGTAAGACTTGGACATACGCTTATGATGAGGAAGGAAATATTATATTAGGTTTATAGCAAAGTTATGAATAATGAAATTAAATTTTAAGTTTTTCCCCATTAAGGACTTATTTTATTCTGTTGTTCCCACCGCAGGAACTTATGGTGGTTATATACAAGGTATTGCTCCAGAGTTTTTTCCAAATATGTGGGTTGCCATTATTATAGGGGTAATTTTATCCGTGATTTTAGCCTTGGTTTTTTATTACGAAAATGTAAAAGCATATAAAAAGTCTTTAGCTGAAATTTTGGCGACTGGTTATTTTATGAATTTTACGGGAAGGCTAGGGAAGTTGCTCAAAACAAAAACACCCATACATTTTTCATTTCCAGATGGCAGTATTAAAACGTTTACGTCTGATGCCATTCGGGTGGAGATTGGTATGCCAGTTAGTTTAGCATCGCTCAATGCTTATAGTGAAAAAGTAGAAATGACTTCGGATATTGTTTACGTTAGGGAACAAACGTCTAGTGAGCCATTTTGGATTCGTGCCAATGTTGAAGATAATAAATTAGTGATATACGAATTTCCCAGAACGCTGTTTTCCATATCAAGATATATGAAACAAGATTTTACTGATGTGGAAAAAGCCGAAAAAAACTCCAAGAGAATTTATTCATTTTTTCACGAAAAGATTGACCAATTACGAATTGAGTATTCAAGTGAAATTTCAAATAATAAATTAAATTTTATTTCGGTATAGTTAAAAAGGAGTCCCAACAATACGATGGAATAATCGTATTGTTGGGACTTTATCTTTATTGTTTTATTTTAGGGCTAAGGCTTTTTTTCGTTTCTTCTTTAGTTTGTTCCACCAAATAATCGTCCCTGTTATAGGCAAGCTTGTGCCAATTAAACAGGTTATAAAATAAATGATTTTAGAAAGAGTTCCAAAGATTTCGCCTGTGTGAATAGGTTTTATCAATGAAGCAAACTGCACGTTTAAAGGTTTTTCTTGAAACCATTCCGTAGACAAAATTTTGCCTGAAGTATCCATATATAAATTATCGGTTGTAATGGGCGACCAATTGGCGTCATTGGTCTTTCTGAATAGATAATAATTGGAATTTTCATTAGGGAACGATACAGTAAGTTTGCCGTTATAATTTAATGTTTTATTGGCAATCGAAATGGCTTCATCAATTGAAACTGTTTCTTTATTCAGTGTTGTGCCCACCTCAAATGTTGGAGCAGATCTATTAAAAATTTCGGCACCTATTAAATTGCCCAATCCTTTTTTGTAGCCTTCAAACGACCAACATAAACCCGTTATACACATGATGACTAAAAAAGCACATGCATAAAAACCCAAGGTATTATGTAAATCGTGATTAATGCGCTTCCAATTCGCATTGGTTTTAATTTTAAAACCTTGTTTTAAGGTTTTCCATTTCATCTTTTTGGGAAACCACAGTACAATACCAGAAATGGCCAATAGTAAAAATATGATCGTCGCTATGCCAACAATAGGTCTTCCCACATTTGTGTCTAAAAGTAACCATCGGTGAAGTCTAAACATGATTTGCATGAAACCGTCCGCGCCTGTTTTTTCGATTTTATGAATGCTTCCGGTATATGGATTGACTAATACTTGAGATCCACGACGTTCCTTCAAATCTTTTTTAACTGAAAACACATAAGGTTCCTTAGAATCTGATGGAATAGTGACTCCTGTTACAAAACCGTTGTTGGATTCTTTTAAGGTTTGTTCTAAACTCGCAACAGTATTTTTTTGGGAGGTTGGTTCTACGATTACTTCATCAGTAAAAAATGTTTTAATTTCTTCTTCAAAAGCTAATATGGTACCACTTAAACAAACTAAAAAAAGAATGATGCCACTTCCTAGGCCTAACCATAAATGGATATCATTAATTAGTTTCCTAACGCTATAATTTTTATTCATCATCTAAATAACTTGGGTTACATATAAAAAACGGTGACAAATGTATGATTCAGAATTAAATCTACAAAGTTTATTTAGATTAATTACAAATAATTTTATTTACTGCTTGACAATTAAAAAGATACAGCACCTATTAAAATAGAAGGTTGTATGAGTGGTCTAAATAAGCATTGGCAGGTTTAAGCCCTACGCTTTTGTGCTCTTATTGAACCTCCAGCGCCAAAATGTTGGTTGGGCATTTGAGCGCGTTTCATGTTTTCCTTCATCATTTTTATTTGGTCGGTCAACATACCTTGCTTATCCAGTTTTTGAGCTTCGGAAAGTAATTTTTCGGCTTCTAATTTTCGTCGTTTTGAAAAGGCAATGCCGGCAAGATTTAGTTTTGCCATGGCTAAATCGTGGTTTAGGGATAATCCCAATTCCACTGCCTTCTTAAAATATTTTTCGGCTTCGTTCATGTTAGTTTGAGAAACCATGATGCCATGCAGGTAATTATAATATCCTTGTTGTTTTTTAACAAGTGCAGATTCAGGATTTTTTATTTTATCCAGCCATTTTTTGGCGCCAGGAAAATCTTGTTTGCGAAGTCTTAAAAACGCCAAAAGAATAAATTCATTTTTAAAATACAAGAACACAAAAATCAATGAAAACAGTATCAGCATGATGCCGTTTCCAATATTGTTTTCAGTAAATTGATATACGGCATAGGCAATAATACCGGCGGTAATAATAAGTTTTATAATTTTATTGTACATGTTTAATGGTTTTATAGGTTGTGGTCGATGTTATAGTGGTTGGTATGTCCATATCATGCATTTGCGCCATTACAGAAACACCTTTGGCCGTTTGTTTTACGACCATATCTCTAATAAATCCAGACGTTTTACTAGCTGTTAATTTCGTTTGTTGTTTGCCGGTTAATGTCATAGATAGGTTGTCTTCTTTAGTAGACATAGTAATCTCGCTATCGGCACTCAATTCCAATGTTTTTTCGGTTATGGCATCTAGTTTCCAAGTGTTTTTTGCGTTCAAAGTACCTTTGTAATGATTAACCCAAGTGTCGCCCATCTTCACTTTTTTATTTGGGTAAATAAAGGTCATCTGTTCAAAACTCTGAGCTAAACTTTTATTGCCGAATTCCTTTTTCATGCTTTCAACCATGACTTGTTTTGTGAGTTCGTCAGAAATACCAGCTTTAGATATCATTTTAGAAATCATTTTTTCTGTTCCTGAAACCGATTTTACTCTACCGTTTTTAAGCAATTCCATTTTTAATTTGGCACCAATCATTCCTAAAAAAACTTGAGATTGGATATCATCTTTTGAAATACTGTTTTTGGTATCAATATGATTTACTTCTCCATAAAGATTGGAAGTCGTTACCATTTTAAATCGATCGAAATTAAAATTAATAATATAGGTGCTGTCAGTTTTTTGGGAAACAATAAACGTGTAATCAGCTTCAATGGTATTTTTCAATTCATGTTTTGTCCCATCTATCACTTGTATAATATCTTGGGTTGCTTTTTGAAACACGGTCATGCTATCTCCGACCTTTAAATGATATTCTAGGATGTTTTGAGCGGATATAACTTGAGAGAACAAGGCTGTAAATAGCAATATTCCCTTAAAAAAAATAGACATTGACTTGATTTTACTTTCGGAGTACAAAGAAACTAAATTTTTATGGAAAGAACGATATAGGTTTTTAACAAAAATGAGTGGATTAACAGAATTGAATACGGGTGGTTGATGTTGAATTTTAAAATTTCATCAATAAAAAAATATTTTTAAAATAAGGTTTGTCAAAGTAAAAACTCTTTGTATATTTGCCCCCAGTTTTGGAGAAACACCATTATAGATAAATACAATACAGATTTTAAAGATATAAGACAATGAGTAAAAGAACATTTCAGCCATCAAAAAGAAAGAGAAGAAACAAGCATGGTTTTAGAGAAAGAATGGCTTCTGCCAATGGAAGAAAAGTCCTTGCTCGTAGAAGAGCAAAAGGCAGAAAAAAATTGTCTGTGTCATCAGAGTCAAGACATAAAAAATAATGATTAACAATTGTTAATATTTAAAAGGTGTTACTTAAGTGTAATGCCTTTTTTTATGTCTGCTAATGCCTATTTTTGTAACATATTGTAATACACTATTTAAACATTAAAAATGCCTAAAAATTCACAACTAAAATCTATTTTAATTATTGGTTCGGGTCCTATTGTTATTGGACAAGCGTGCGAATTTGATTATTCAGGAACTCAAGCTTTAAGATCGCTTAAGGAAGATGGAATTGAAACCATATTAATAAATTCCAATCCAGCAACAATCATGACCGATCCAGCGATGGCCGATCATGTGTATTTGCTTCCACTTACCACCAAATCAATTATTAAAATTCTAAAAGAACATCCGCAAATTGATGCCGTTTTACCAACCATGGGAGGACAAACAGCCTTGAATTTATGTATTGAAGCTGATGAAAAAGGCATCTGGAAAGATTTTAATGTAGATATTATTGGTGTCGATATAGATGCCATAAATATTACGGAAGACAGAGAGAAATTTAGGGAATTGATGCTTAAAATAGGCATTCCCATGGCGCCACAAGCCACAGCAACGTCTTACTTAAAAGGTAAAGAGATTGCTCAGGAATTTGGGTTTCCTTTAATAATTAGAGCTTCTTTTACCTTGGGTGGGGCAGGTGCTTCTTTTGTGCATAGAGAAGAAGATTTTGATGAGTTATTAACGCGTGGATTAGAGGTGTCTCCAATCCATGAGGTGATGATTGATAAAGCTTTAATAGGTTGGAAAGAGTATGAGTTGGAATTGCTTAGGGACTCTAATGACAATGTGGTTATCATCTGTTCCATAGAAAACATGGATCCAATAGGCATTCATACAGGAGATTCCATTACGGTTGCTCCAGCTATGACTTTGAGTGATAGAACCTATCAAAAAATGCGTGATATGGCCATACATATGATGCGTAGCATTGGTGATTTTGCGGGTGGCTGTAACGTACAATTTGCAGTATCTCCAGATGAAAAAGAAGATATTATTGCCATTGAAATCAATCCTCGTGTGTCACGTTCATCAGCTTTGGCAAGTAAAGCAACTGGGTATCCTATTGCAAAAATTGCAGCTAAATTGGCCTTAGGCTATCATTTGGATGAACTTCAAAACCAAATTACAACATCCACTTCGGCATTATTTGAACCGACATTAGATTACGTCATTGTAAAAATACCACGTTGGAATTTCGACAAATTTGAAGGGTCTGATAGAACTCTAGGATTACAAATGAAATCCGTTGGAGAGGTTATGGGTATTGGTCGTTCCTTTCAAGAAGCACTTCATAAAGCTACCCAATCCCTTGAAATTAAACGAAATGGTTTAGGGGCAGATGGCAAAGAAAATAAGGATTACAATCAAATTATAGAAAAACTTACCAATGCATCTTGGGATCGGGTTTTCATTATTTATGATGCCATTGCTATGGGGATTCCACTTAGTCGAATTCACGAAATCACTAAAATTGATATGTGGTTTTTAAAGCAATATGAAGAATTATTTTTACTTCAAAAGGAAATTTCTACCTATAAAATAGATACCATTCAAAAGGACTTATTGCTTGAAGCCAAACAAAAAGGGTATGGCGACCGACAAATTGCGCACATGCTGGGCTGCTTGGAAAGTCAGGTTTATAACAAACGTGAAGAATTTGGTGTAAATCGCGTTTATAAATTGGTTGATACCTGTGCTGCGGAATTCAAAGCACAAACTCCTTATTATTATTCAACGTTTGAAAGCGATATGCAAACGGCTGATGGAAAGCGTTATGCCGATAATGAAAGTGTAGTTACTGATAAGAAAAAAGTTATTGTTTTAGGCTCGGGTCCAAATCGCATCGGACAAGGTATTGAATTCGATTATTGCTGTGTTCACGGGGTTTTAGCTGCTGCTGAATGTGGTTATGAAACCATCATGATTAACTGTAACCCGGAAACCGTTTCAACGGATTTTGATATTGCCCACAAATTATATTTCGAACCAGTATTTTGGGAACATATTTACGACATCATCAAGCATGAAAAACCCGAAGGTGTTATTGTTCAGTTAGGCGGACAAACCGCTTTGAAACTTGCTGAAAAATTAACCAAGTACGGTGTTAAAATTATAGGAACTAGTTTTGAATCCTTGGATTTGGCTGAAGATAGAGGCCATTTTTCTAACTTATTGAAAGAAAACAACATTCCATATCCGCAATTTGATATTGCGACTACAGCTGATGAAGCTTCAGCGATTGCAGATGTGTTGGATTTCCCAATTTTGGTAAGACCTTCTTATGTGCTAGGTGGACAAGGCATGAAAATTGTCATCAACAAACAGGATCTTGAGAAACATGTGGTTGATTTGTTAAGTCAAATGCCAGGAAATCAATTGCTTTTGGATCATTATTTGGAAGGTGCCATTGAAGCAGAAGCCGATGCCATTTGTGATGGGGAGGATGTTTACATTATAGGTATTATGGAGCATATTGAGCCTTGTGGAATCCATTCTGGAGATAGTAATGCCATGTTGCCACCGTTTAATTTAGGAGATTTGGTGATGCAACAAATAAAAGACCATACTAAAAAGATTGCCTTGGCATTAAATACGGTCGGATTAATTAATATTCAATTTGCCATTAAAGATGATGTGGTTTATATCATAGAGGCGAACCCTAGGGCTTCCCGTACTGTGCCGTTTATTGCAAAAGCGTACGGTGAACCTTATGTGAACTACGCTACCAAAGTGATGTTGGGTGAAAAGAAAGTAAAAGATTTTAATTTCAATCCGCAGTTAAAAGGATACGCGATTAAACAGCCCGTATTCTCTTTCAATAAATTCCATAATGTCAATAAGAAACTGGGGCCAGAGATGAAAAGTACTGGAGAAAGTATTTTATTCATCGATAGTTTAAAAGACGATGAGTTTTACGAGCTATACTCCAGACGAAAAATGTATCTTAATAAATAAAAAAATGCCGCAATTTGCGGCATTTTTTTATTCTTTGTATAAGTTTTATTGAAGTTCGATTTTAGCATTTTGGTTTTTCAGTGAATCCAAATACAATTCCATTTTAAATTCCGATGTCCTAAAAGCGGTTGTTCTATTTTTAGCTTGTTCTTGTCGTGCAATGCTTCGGGCATAACGGCGCACTTTATTAACGCTATCTAGTATAATACCAGGTACAGGTACATTATTTCCATGTTCATCTTTGGCTACCATCGTGAAATAGGATGAATTGCAATGTTTCCGTTCTCCTGTTTGAATGTTTTCAGACTCAATTCTCACACCAATAACCATAGACGTTCTGCCAGTATAATTTACGGATGCTTTAAGGGTAACCAATTCGCCTACTTCAATGGGATTTAAAAAATCGACTTTATTAACCGATGCGGTTACACAATAGTTTCTGGAATGTCTGGAGGCACAAGCAAAGGCAATTTGATCCATTAAACTTAAAATATAGCCACCATGTATTTTCCCGCTAAAATTGGAATGTGATGGCAGCATCAATTGGGTCATGGTGACTTGAGATTCTTCGGTGGTTTTAAACGTTTGCATAAATAATGGTGTATATAATTCCTGTAACAATGGCAATACCAAAACTAATGAGTGTGCCTATTAAAATGTATTCTGTAAGTTTTCTGTGTTTAGATTCTTTTAAATCTCCAAACCTAAAAACAGATTTGGCTGTAATTAAAAAACCAACGGCTTCCCAATGGTTAAATATGATGAAAATAAAAACCAAAATACGCTCTAAAATGCCAATATATTTCCCAGCATCTTCAAGCGATTGGTTGTCTTTTGTGAGTTCTTCTATGTTCCATTTTGCAAAAATAATTTTCATGAGGATGGAAACAGGAATGGTTAGAAATAACAA
>NCDW01000093.1 GCA_002280395.1 Flavobacteriales bacterium 32-35-8 | reverse complement strand
TTGGCTTAACAGTTAATTCAATCATACTTAAATGTTTTTTATAAAATTGCAATCAATATCATTCCTACTCTTTTTCAAAACTACATAGATTAATGTATATTTAGCAATAATATCCTATTTTTACCCAACTTAATAAAACTTGCAAATTACAATGCCAACATTAAACTGGATAGGAAAAGAAAAAGTAATCAACCATCATCAAGATGTACCCTACAAAATACTAGAACCGCAATACGGTTATACGAATGGAGTAGAACAACCCGAACCCAATAATAGCGGAAACAAGATTATTCACGGCGACAACCTCGAAGCACTAAAAAGCTTGTTACCAGAATATGAAGGCAAAATAAATTGCATCTATATAGACCCACCCTACAACACAGGAAATGAAAGTTGGGTGTACAATGACAACGTAAACCACCCAAAAATTAAAAAATGGCTAGGTGAAGTAGTAGGTAAAGATGGTGAAGATTTAACTCGCCACGACAAATGGCTTTGTATGATGTACCCAAGACTTAAACTATTACACAAACTCCTATCAAAAGATGGTGCTATTTTTATTAGTATTGATGATAATGAACATTCACATTTGAAGTTATTATGTGACGAAATCTTTGGAAATAGTAATTTTATAGAAACACTTATATGGAAAAAAAGAGCCACAGCACCCAATGATCGAATAATTGGTAAGAATCATGAATATGTAATTGTTTACGCTAAAAAGTTAAGTGAATGTAAACTATATTTACAATCTCGGTCAGAAGAATTAAATAAAGCATATTCAAATCCAGACAATGATAAATATGGAGACTGGAGAGCTTCAGATTTATCCGCAAATGGAAAAGGGGGTAGATTGGCAGCGAGTTGTATTTTTCCGATAATAAATCCTGACGATAATTCTGTATTTAATCCACCCGAAGGAAAATGTTGGTTATATAATCAGGAAAAAATCAATACGCTGATTAATGATGGTCGAATTGGTTTTAGAAAAAACACTGGAACACCATTTTTAAAAAGATACTTGAATGAAGTTCGCCAAGGAACTACGCTTGCTACCATAGTTGACAATGCTGGTTTTTCACAGGATTCTGCAAAAGAGAATAAATTAATATTTAACGATAGTGTTTTTGAATTTCCAAAACCATCCTCTTTTATAGAAGTACTATTAACAACTGGCACTAATAAAAAAGCCATAGTCCTTGACAGTTTTGCAGGTTCTGGAACAACTGCGCACGCTGTTTTAAATTTAAACAAAAAAGACGGCGGGAATCGTAAATTTATTTTGATCGAGTTAATGGATTATGCAAATACCATAACAGCCGAGCGAGTAAAAAGAGTAATTAAAGGCTATGGCGAGGATAAAAAAGTAGTTAAAGGCACAGGAGGCAATTTTAATTATTATGAGTTAGGCGAACCGTTGTTTCTTCAAGAAGATATTTTGAATGAAGTCGTTGGGGTTGAAAATATTCTAAAATACATTTGGTATTCTGAAACCAGAACTCCATTCACAACTATTCCAGACCTTGCAGAAGCAAACTACAGAATAGGTTCAAAAGACCAAACCGACTATTATTTTTATTACTTAATTGACGGACAAACTACAGTAGATTATGATTTTATGGCTAAAATAAAACACAAAGCCAGTCAATACATCATTTATGCTGACAACTGCTTACTTGAAAAGGATTTTATGCTGAAACATCATATTATTTTCAAAAAAATACCAAGAGATATAACTAGATTTTAAAGTGGTCGAATTTGACCACTTTAAAAACGCTACCAATTATAAATACATAATTTAACCAAAAGTATGACGGCAAAAACAAAACAAATATTAGTAAATGATGTTGCTATAAACATACACACCACTAGAGAAGAAGACTTTATTTGTCTTACTGATATGGCAAAAGCAAAAGAAGGAGAGAACCGTTCTGCCGACATCATAAAAAATTGGTTAAGAAACAGAGGGACTATCGAATTTTTAGGAACTTGGGAAATGATAAACAATCCAAATTTTAAAGTGGTCGAATTCGACAATTTTAAAAAAGAAGCAGGATTACCAACATTTGTTTTAAGTGTTTCGCAATGGGTAGAACAAACAGGTGCAATCGGTTTGTCTTCTAAATCAGGTAGATACGGAGGAACTTATGCTCACAAAGACATTGCTTTTGAATTTGGTTCGGCAATAAGTCCTGTATTCAAATTATATTTAATAAAAGAATACCAGCGTCTTAAAGAAAACGAAAGCAATCAGTTAAATTTAGAATGGGATGTAAAAAGAATTTTAACAAAAGCCAATTATAGCATCCATACAGATGCAATAAAAAACCATATTATACCCACACTAAATGTTGCCAAGGATAAAGAATGGATTACTTATGCTGATGAAGCCGATGTATTGAATGTGGCATTATTTGGATGCACAGCAAAACAATGGAAACTAGCAAATCCACAACTCGCACTTGAAAATAAGAATATGAGAGATTTTGCAAGTATAAATCAATTAACAGTACTATCAAATCTTGAAGTTTTAAATTCAGAATTGATTAAAAATAAACTAGGTAAAAACAAACGATTCCAATATTTACACAGAACAGCTCTACAGCAATTAGTTGTTTTAGATAAAAGCAATGCTATCAAATCGTTACAAAGATTATCAGATAGTACTTTTGCGGAAGAACAAAAGAAGTTAAAGAATTAGACCTAAAAAGCAAAAAACGCAGAGCTTCTAGGCTTGCGTTTCTCGATTTCCTTCATCCAAACGGCATGACGAACTTTGATACAAAGATAAAAAATTTAAGCAAATACAAAATAAATGGAGTTAAAATCCTACCAACAGCAAGTAATTAACGATTTAGATATTTTTTTAGAATACCTACAAAAATATCCCACTCCTGCCCTTGCTTTTAAAAATTATTGGGAAAACAAAGTAGGTGCTTACGAACTAAAATTAGACGGTACTTCCAGCGGAATGACTCCATACAAGGATAACATTCTCAAAACACCGCACGTAGCTATAAAAGTTCCTACAGCTGGAGGAAAAACATTTATAGCTTGCAATGCCATAAATTCTATTTTCAGCACCTATGATAGCAGTCGTCCAAAAGCGGTTGTTTGGTTAGTTCCCTGGAGTAACTTATTGCAGCAAACCGCTAATAATCTATCTGACCCGACGCATCCTTATCGTCAAAAATTAAATACACTTTTCAATCATAGTGTAGAAGTCTATGAAAAGGAATCGCTATTACAAGGAGCAAACTTTAATCCTACTTCAGTATCAGAACAGTTGAATATTTTTGTATTCAATTTTAGCAGTTTACGAATTAATTCCAAGAAAAAAGACGACCGCAAAATATACCAACAAAACGGAGCATTAGAAGCTTTTAGAGATACAGTTGTAGAACAAGATTTAGTTTTACCTGACACCGACGAAAGTGCTTTAATAAATATAATTCGAAGCTTAAACCCATTGGTAATTGTTGATGAAAGTCATAATGCTGAAAGTGATTTGAGTGTAGAAATGTTACAAAACTTAAATCCATCCTTTGTATTGGATTTAACAGCTACTCCAAAAAAGAACAGCAATATTGTAAGCTATGTGAATGCTATTGAACTAAAAAAAGAACACATGGTAAAGCTTCCTGTTATTGTTTACAACCATAGCCGAAAAGAAGAAGTAATCAATAGTGCCTTGCATTTACAGCGACAATTAGAACAATTAGCCATTCAGGAAAGTTTAGAAGGGGGTAAAAAAATAAGACCTATTATTTTATTCCAAGCACAATCTAACATTAAAGGAAGTGACAATACTACTTACCAAAAAATTAAAGAAAAACTAATTGAGTTAAAAATTTCCGAAGAACAAATCAAAATCAAAGTAAGCGGTTTAGATGAATTGAAAGGAATTGATTTAATGGATGAAAATTGCCCTGTTCGATATATCATAACCGTTAATGCTTTAAAAGAAGGTTGGGATTGTCCATTTGCTTATATTCTAGCTTCATTGGCCGATAAATCATCGGCAGTTGAAGTAGAACAAATTTTAGGTAGAGTTTTAAGACAGCCCTATGTGCTTAAACACAAAGAACCATTATTAAATTTATCCTTTGTTCTTACTGCTTCCGCTAAATTCAATGAAACACTAGACAATATTGTAAAAGGTTTACAAGATGCTGGATTCAGTAATAAAGATTATTACGCAGAAGAAATTATCACCCAAGAAATTCCAGTCACAGATAAAGAAGCTTTAAACAGAGAATTATTTGGAGGTAATGAAGAAGTAACAACAAATTTTGATGATGCAGACATTACCAATATTAATGTAGATGCCATTAGTTTTGATCCTACAGCAAAAGAAATCGCACCTATAGATAATACAGCCATTTCTCAAATTACGCAAAAAGCAATTGAGGAAGGGAAAGCCTTTGAGACTAGATTAACCGAAGATGCTGGAGACAGCACCGAATATCTCTTAAGAGAAATGGGAAAAGAACCAAAACGATACAAAATTGTAGAACATTTTCATCAAGTGGCTGAAAATATTGCATTACCTCAATTCTATAAAAAGCTAGAAGAAAACATCTTAAATCAAGAATTAGTTTTTGAAGAATTAAGTCAAGGAGAAGTTTTCTTGAACAGAGACCAATTATTAAGCACGTTCAAACTTTCCACTAAAAACACAGAAATAGATTTTAATAGTGTTAGTGCAGATGTAGTAAAAGTAGATTATGATGAAAAGCGAAAAGATGCCGTAATTTCGAAGTTTAGCGTTCAAGCCAAAAAAATACTTGTTGATACCATCGTTGCCAAACCAAAAGAAAAGCAAGTCAAAGATATTACCAGTATTATGGTTAGCAAAATTGGTAATATGACCCCAATAGCGGAGCAAGAAATCAAAAAATACATTGAACGTATCTTTAGTGATTTTTCTACCGAAGAAATTATTGATGCTGTAAATAATGAGTACCCTTATATTTACAAAATAAAGGCTAAAATTATAGAATTGGCTAACCAACACGCTAAAGAAGAGTTCAAAAAACTATTAGACACCAATAAGATTATTGTTAAGCCGAGTTTTAAATTTAAAGATTCATTAGTTCACACAAAAGAAGGAGCTATGATTAATAAATCTCTTTATGAACGTGAAGGGATTATGAATAATTTTGAACAAAGTCTAATAATGGATTTAGCATCATTAGATAATGTTCTTTTTTGGCACAGAAACTCCGATAATAAAGACAAAGGATTTTACCTGAACGGATTTAGTAACAACCATTATCCTGATTTTATACTTTACACTCAAAAAGGAAACATCGTATTAGTTGAAACTAAAGGAGATTTCCTTGATAACGACGATAGTAAAGCAAAAAACATTTTAGGTAAAAAATGGGCTGAAAAATCAGGAGAAAACTTTAAATATTTTATGGTTTTTGAAAGCAAAAATGTGGATGGTTGTTATACGGCTAAGAATTTCTTAGATATTATTGGGGCTTTATAAGACATTTTTAATTAATAGTTTCTTAAAAACAATAAAATAACTTTTCAAATGACAATACTAGTTGATGCAGTAAGAATAGCAAATTTTAGAGGTATTAAAGAGGTGGAAGTTCACTTAGCACCAAATACTCTTTTAGTAGGAGCTAACAATGCTGGCAAAACTTCTTTTCTAAAAGCATTACATCTAGCATTAGGAGCTGACAGAAGAAGTCTTTCTAAGGAAGATTTTCACGATGATGGTTCTAATGAAAAAGCAAATAGTAAAGACATTTTAATTGATATTAGAATTGTACCTTATGATTTTGAAAATAATAAAAGAAATACTGTATTTAGTGATAATTGGGCAGAAAAAGTTTTTGGGTCATCTATAAAAACTGACAATAACGATAATGAGTTCATTTGTTTTAGAACAAGAGGTTTTTATGATTTACTAAAAGGATATTCTTTTGAAATATTAGAATTGATAAATTGGGAACCTTATGTGTCTTTAAATGAAGAGGGAGAAGTTATCAGTTCTTGGAAAGAAACCACTGCTAAAAATAAGTTTACTAAAATTGAGGCAATTCCTTTGTTTTTTATTGATGCTCAAAGAGATATTCAGTTAGATTTAAAAGACAAATCTTCATATTTAGGTAAGCTAACAGAAAGATTAGAAATAAAAGACGCGCAAATAATAGAAATAGAAGGGAAATTAAATAAAATAAACTCCGACATTGTCAATGAAAGTCCAATTTTAGAACATTTAAAAGTAACATTACAAGAACTAAATAAAACTGTAAATTCGCAAGGAACAGGGGTAGAAATATCTCCAATCAATAAAAAAATTAGAGATATTGGTAGAAATTTAAATATAAACTTCAAAGATACAGATAAAGAAAGTTTACCATTAGACTATCACGGTATGGGAACAAGAAGTTGGGCTTCAGTTCTTACATTAAATGCTTTTATTTCGTGGAACGAAAATCCTAGAAACGAAAATGTGAAAGATCCTTTTTTTCCAATCATAGGATTAGAAGAACCAGAGTCTCATCTACACCCAAATGCACAAAGACATCTATTTAGACAGTTGGATGAAATAAAGGGACAGAAAATAATAAGCACTCATTCTCCATTTATTGCTGCTCAATGTAAATTAACCGATTTAAGACATTTTTACAAAAACGATAATGGCTTGAAAATTGGAGCTTTGGAATTAAGTGATTTAATAGACAGCCAAATATGCACACTTTTAAAAGAGATTAAAAGTGATAAGGATAACAAAAATTTAAAAAAAATAAACTTTACTATAATTAATGAATTAAAAAAAGAAAGAATCGGTAAAATTAATTCAGAGCAAGTTAGAAAGATACGAAGAGAAGTAATGAATACAAGAGGTGAATTACTTTTTGCTAAAGCTATTATTTTATTTGAAGGAGAAACAGAAGAGCAAGCATTACCAATATTTGCTGAAAAGTATTTTGGGGGTAGATTTCCTTTTGAAATAGGATTAAATTTTATAGGAGTTGGTGGTAAAAACAATTACGCACCCTTTTTATCAATAGCAAAATTTTTAAATATACCTTGGTATATCTTGAGTGATGCAGATGGAAACACCGTGAAAGAAGTAAAGGACCAAATCAAGGATGTATTTGGAAAAACTAATTTTGACCATAAATTATTTGATTTAGAAAATGGAAATGATTTTGAAAGCTATCTTGTTAACGAAGGCTACATTGATGAATTAAATAAAGCCGTTGATATAATTGAAATGACCGATAATTATTTAACAAATAGTTTCATTCCAGAATTAAATGGGGAAAATTTATCAAAGAATGAAGTGAGAGATTATAATGGAGTAGAAGGAACAAAGAGAGCTTTGATAGATTGTTTGAGAGGTGGAAAGACTAAATATGCTACTCAAATAGCAGAAAATATAATATTGATAGATGAAAATGACGTTAGAGGTAATATTCCAAAAAAAATGAAAGCTTTATTTGATTTAATAAATGAAGAATTAAAAATTTTTAAAAAAGCAGAAAATGAAAGTTGATTTATCAAAGATTCAAACCCAAATCACGCAGCACAAAGAGGGAGCTTTATTAGTATTGGCAGGCGCAGGTAGTGGTAAAACTAGAGTACTAACAGAAAGAATAAAAAACCTCTTAAAAGATGGAGCATATCACGTTTTAGCTTTAACATTTACAAACAAGGCTGCCGAAGAAATGGTTGCTAGGCTTGAAGATGTAGAAGATATTCGTGAACGTTCTTTTATTGGTACTATCCATAGTTTTTGCTTAGAAATTATTAATAAACAGGGGTATTCAATTGGAATAAATGAAATGCCTCATTTTTTCGACAAAGAAGAAGATAGAAAAGCATTGCTAATTCAAGTTTTTGAAAACAATATTACTTTAAAAAACTATTACTTAAATAAAAATGATACTGAAAAACGAAATTTCGTATATGAGGTTCTTGATTATATAAGTAAACAGAAAAAAAAATTAATAGACCCTATTGAGAATAGTAATGATCCACTCGGTTATATATATTGGGAATATCAAGAACTATTAAAAAAACAAAATGCAATTGATTTCGACGATGTAATTTTTTTAGCTTATACAATTTTTGCTAATCGCCCTTCAATTGCAAAAATTTATAGACGATTATACAAATACATTTCAGTAGACGAAGCTCAAGATTTGAATTTTGCACAATATGAGTTTATTAA
>NCDW01000311.1 GCA_002280395.1 Flavobacteriales bacterium 32-35-8 | reverse complement strand
ATATTTAAATTTACATTTTATCTTGTTTTATTGCATTTTATCGATTTATTTTTTATCTTGCACCACTTTAAAGCCCCAAATAATACGATTAAAGCCTAGCTATGGTAAAAACGACTCATAATTTCATAGACTTAACTTCATTGCGTGAAAATACATTTGGCAATGTGCCCATAGAAAAGGAAATCATGCATTTATTTATTGATATGGTTGATGATTACATTGCCATTATAGATAAGGAACTTCCCAACAAAAACTGGCAAGAACTTTACGATGCTACCCATAAGATTAAGCCCAATATTAGCATGTTTGGTATTTATAGTTTGGAGTCTACCATAGTAGAACTAGAAAATAGTTTCCGTAATGAAGAGAATCTAGAAAGCATCGAACAAACTACAAATGTAGTCTTGAACACTTTTAAGGAAGTAAAAAAAGAAATACTGTCGGAACTTAATTCAATGGAAAATGAATAAAAAGAAAATAGTTTTAGCAGAGGATAACTCCACACTTTCATTGCTTCTTAAGTTTAGGTTGGAAAAGGAAGGCTATGAATTATTTGTGGCCACAGATGGCAAGGAGGCTTTAGAGCTTATAGAAACACAGAGTCCAGACCTCATTCTATCCGATATTATGATGCCTTTTGTAAGTGGCCTTGAAGTTATAAGCCATTTAAGAAATAAATTAAATTTAGATACACCTATTGTTGTTTTTTCCTCGGCAGGACAAGAAGAAATGGTGCTTAAGGCGTTTAATTTAGGAGCAAACGACTTTATGGGAAAGCCATTTAGTCCTAATGAGTTGGTTATAAGAATAAAGCGGTTAATAGGAAATTAGCTGTTAGTTAGTTTAATTTTTATCTGAAATTAATTTTGCCCCAATGATTGATTATCAGTATATCTACGATTATTATAGCAATACCCCTCATCTAATTAAGTGGGTATGGTGGGTTAGTGCTGTATTAGCTATTTCAATAATTGTTCTAGCTGTTTATCTCAAATTCATTAGGCTTTCGCTAAGAAAAAAGAGTAATGAAACTGCAAAATTCAAAAGTGAATACGAAGCACTTTTGGTAGAATACCTGTATTCTGGAGACGAATCTGGTAAACTTACAGATTCCCAGCAATTAATTATTAATAGAATTAAGAATAGTATAAAAACCCCATCCAAACGAAAAATAATAGTTTCGGTTTTATACAATTTAATGAATGAAGTTTCAGGAGAGATGTCCGATTCTATTAAGACGTTTTACTATGAAACGGGACTTATTCATTATGCTTTTGAAAAATTAAAAAGCAAAAAATGGAACATTATTGGAAAGGGAATAAGCGAATTGAGACGTTTTGGAATTGATGAAGCCAGTCATGTAGTAGCACCATTTATTAATCACCCTAAAAGCGAAGTGAGAAGCGAAACCCATTTATATATGGTTAATTTGTTTCTTTTTGAAGGACTTTCTTTTTTGGACAATTTGAAAGCACCTCTTTCTGAATGGATTCAAATACAATTACTTGAAACGCTACAAAGATTCGATAATCAGGAAATATGTGATATTCGTCCTTGGTTAAAGTCTGAAAACAATTCCGTGGTATTATTTGCGCTTAAATTGGCCCAAATCTATAATCAGTTTGAAGTTAAGGAAACATTAATGGACTTATTATCTCATGACAATAAGGAAATAAGGATTGAAACTATTGATGTATTGGCCCATTTATATGGTATAGAAGCAAAAGAAATGCTTAAGGCAAACTTTAATACGCTAAGTTTAGAAGAACAGATTAGCTTCTTCAAAATGCTTGAAAAATTGGTTGTACC